>CALBHM010000245.1 GCA_937892835.1 uncultured Ruminococcus sp.
CCCTGCGTTGCCCTTGACGTAAATTTCTCCGCCTCGCATGGCGTAGCCGGCCGTGTCGCCGATACTGCCGTGAACGATTATTTTGCCGTCATTCATCGTGTCCCCGACTGCGTCCTGCGCATTGCCGTTGACGGTTATTTGTGCTCCGTTGAGGTAAGCGCCGAGCGCATTGCCCGGTATGCCGTCAATCGTAACGTTGCCGCTGCCGAGACCGTCGGCGATGAATCTTTGTCCCAAGCAATTCTCAATTTTGCAATCACTGGTTGAACTTTTAATAAGCTCATTGAGGGCTGTAAAGTCAAGCCCTTTTGCATCTATTAACATATTATATCACACCTTTTATTTCAATTTAAAGTATTTGTAAAAATTTTTTTGGAAAGGAAAGCATTTTTTACTCTCCTGCGTGTGATATTCCGAGAATTTCAAGCTCTTTCTCGGTCAGACCGATTCCTCTGAGCATCAGTCGGTTGCCTTTAAGAGCCTCAATGGAGTTTATACCCATGCCGCCCATAATTTCTTTCATTTCACGCTGCCAAGCGGTCATAAGGTTAACCAGATTATTGCATGCTGTCTCGGGGTCGAGTCTCGCAACAAGTTCGGGAACTTGTGTTGCAATGCCCCAGTTGCATTTGCCGGACTGACAGTTACGGCATAGATGACAACCCATTGCGATAAGGGCTGCGGTTGCAATGTAGCATGCGTCTGCTCCAAGGGCTATAGCTTTAACCACATCTGCGGCACTTCTGATGCTGCCGCCGGCAATGAGTGAAACGCTGTTTCTTATGCCCTCATCTCTCAGCCTTTGGTCAACTGCGGCGAGCGCAAGTTCAATCGGAATTCCGACGTTGTCTCGAATTCTTGTCGGGGCAGCTCCTGTGCCGCCACGGAAACCGTCAATCGCTATCATGTCCGCACCGCTTCGTGCGATTCCGCTTGCAATGGCGGCAATGTTGTGAACGGCGGCGACCTTGACTATGATCGGCTTTTGATAGTTCGTCGCTTCCTTTAATGAATAAACAAGCTGACGCAAATCCTCGATTGAATATATGTCATGGTGCGGAGCGGGGGAGATGGCATCAGATCCCTCGGGAATCATTCGTGTGCAGGCGATGTCACCGACGGTTTTTGTTCCGGGCAAATGCCCGCCGATTCCGGGCTTTGCGCCCTGTCCCATTTTGATTTCTATTGCTGCGCCTGCATTGAGATATCCCTCATGCACGCCAAAACGACCGGATGCAACCTGAACTACGGTGTTTTCTCCGTAGCAGTAAAAATCCTCATGCAGACCGCCCTCGCCTGTGTTGTAGCAAATGCCGAGAAGCTCGGCCGCCTTTGCAAGACTTTTGTGAGCATTGTAGCTGATTGAACCGTAGCTCATTGCCGAAAACATTACCGGCATTGCCAACTCAAGCTGGGGTGGAAGCTTTGTATCAAGAGAGCCGTCAGGATTTCTCTTAATTTCCGACGGCTTTTTGCCGAGGAATACCCTTGTTTCCATCGGTTCACGCAGGGGATCTATCGGAGGGTTTGTGACCTGCGAAGCATTGATGAGGATTCTGTCCCAATAAACAGGCAATGGCTTCGGGTTGCCCATTGATGAAAGCAAAACTCCGCCGCTGTCGGCTTGCTTATATATTTCTTTTATCGTGTCGCTTGTCCAGTTCTCATTTTCCCTGAAGCAGCAGTCGTTTTTAACAATTTTCAAGGCTCTTGTCGGGCAATAGGTGACGCATCTGAGACAGTCGACACATTTTGTTTCGTCACTGACCATTGCTTTAAGCTCGGCGTTATAGGAATGAACGCCGTTTGCACATTGCTTTTCGCATATGCGGCAGTTAGTGCAGCGAGACGGGTTTCTTACAACCTCAAAATCCGAGGTAAGATATGACGGAAACATCAGCAAGCTCCCTCCTTTACCCTGATTATTATGGGTTCGCCGCCGGCCGGGGAGTATATCTCGCCTGCGTCGGGAGCCATTGCACGAATGGCGGCTTCCTCGCTGGCGATATAAACCTTATCGTCCTTCTCGGCGGTAACCATTGAACGCAATTTAAGACGGTCGTTGAGAGCCATAAGTCCACCCTCAAAGCCTAATATAATAGAAAACGGACCTGTTATCAAAAGACTTGAATACATCTTTCTGAGATATGCGTGTTCTTCGGCATCTTTTTCGTCCATGCCTTCAATGGTGCTCCAGAATGGGGCGGCAATGACGGAAGCGGTCTCTTTCAGGGAAAGACCCTGACGACGAAGAAGATAATCGGCAATATAGGTTATAACCTCGGTATCGGTTTGAAGCGTGCATTTATATCCGAACATCTCAATGTAGCGACGGTTTGCATCGTATGATGAAATCTCGCCGTTATGAACAACAGAAAAATCGAGGAGTGAAAACGGATGAGCACCGCCCCACCAGCCGGGGGTATTGGTCGGATATCTGCCGTGAGCCGTCCACGAATATCCTTCGTATTCTTCCAGCCGATAAAATCTGCCGACGTCCTCGGGAAAGCCAACGGCCTTAAAGCAACCCATATTTTTGCCGCTTGAGAATACATATGCGCCTTTGATTCGGGTGTTGATGTCCATAACCGTTCTTGCAACATAGGTTTTTTCATCAAGCTGAAGCCGAGAAAGAACCGAGGCAAACGGCGCAACAAAATAGCGCCAAATATAAGGAACATCGGTTATCTCGGGAATTTTTCTGATAGGTACGGACTCGGCCTTGACGATCTCAAAATTTTCCTTAAGAAAACGTTCACATTCAACCCTTGAATCATTACTGTCAAAGAAAATGTGAAAGGCATAAAAATCACGGTATTCGGGATAAATTCCATAGCCTGCGAAGCCGCCGCCCAGTCCGTTGGAACGGTCATGCATCGGAAGCATACTTTTGATTATGCCCTCACCGGTCATTGTGTTGCCGTCTCTTGATATAACCGCAGAAACGGCACATCCGGACGGAATCCTAATCTCTCCCTCTCTTTTCATGGCAGACCTTCCTTCCTGTAAAAAAATAAAAAAAGACGCCCATTCCGACAGGGGTCAGAGAGACCCATGTCCGAATGAACGCCTTTGCCCATTGATACGGCATTTTAACATATTATAAGGTTTTTGTCAATGATTTAGGTTGGTAAATCTTGCCTCTGATATGCAGTAGAACGGTATTGTAAAAATCCCGAAGAATCGACGCTTTCCGGGATTATTTTACATATAATGATATTTCTTGCGTTTGGCAAAGAGGAAGATGAGGGAGAGGATGAATGCGAAAACCTCCGCAACTGTGATTGCCCACCAAATGCCGTCCACGCCGAGAAATATCGGGAGAATAAGAACCGACGAGGTCTGGAAAATCAGCGTTCGCATGAACGATATTGCTGCCGAAACCGCACCGTTATTGAGCGCAGTGAAAAATGATGAGGTGAAAATATTGAAGCCTGCCAGCAGGAATGAATAGGCGAACAGTCTGAAAGCGTGTCTTGTCAAGTCATAAAGCACCTCGTCGTAGCCTACAAAAAGCTTCGCCAGCGGCGAGGAAAGCATGATTGC
>CALBHM010000246.1 GCA_937892835.1 uncultured Ruminococcus sp.
CCGTCAATGCCGCACCCGCTCTGAGGTCATGAGCGCAAACAGATGCCCCTTGCAATCTGCCCACGCCGTTGACAACGGCAATTTTATCATGAACGCTTATGTCTGCGCCCATTCTGTTAAGCTCGCCTGCGTGGCGAAAGCGATTTTCAAATATATTCTCGCAAATCACCGTCGTTCCGTCAGCAACAGCCGCCATAGCCATTATAAGAGCCTGACAGTCCGTCGGGAAGCCGGGATAGGGCATTGTCCTTATCGTTCCCATTGCACTGAGCCGTCTCGGCGCAATGATTCGCAGACGATTCTGCGAAGTTGTTATTCTGCATCCGCTCATCTCAAAGCATTGCATAATCGGCACAATGTGGCCGGGTACAACATCGTCAAGCAGAATATCCGAACCCGTTACCGCTGCCGCAGCCATATATGTGCAGGCAACGATTCTGTCCGGCATGACAGTAAACTGTGTGCCGTGCATACGCTCGACACCCTCAATATAAACCGTGCTCTCCCCTGCTCCGCTTATCCTTGCGCCACAGGAATTGAGAAACATTGCAAGATCGACAACTTCGGGTTCTCTGGCTGCGTTTATTATCGTCGTCGTTCCCGAACAGCGAAGCGAAGCGAGTATAATATTCTCAGTCGCTCCTACACTTGGGAAAGAAAGGGTTATTTTTGTACCCTTTATCTTTTGGCATTTGCATGAGATATGCCCAAACTCCTCGGAAAGACTGACGCCAAGCTTTTCCATTGCAAACAGATGCAAATCAATCGGCCTCATTCCGATATCACAGCCGCCGGGAGCGCAGATGTGAGCCTCACCCGTCCGTGAAATCAATGCACCGAGAAAAACGATTGACGAACGCATTTCACGCATAAGCTCATCGGGAATATCGTTCAGGTTCATTCTGCTGCTGTCGACCGAGACGGAATTTCCGCTTCTGTGTACCTCACAGCCGAGCGTTTTGAGAATATTCAGCGTGGAATCAATATCCGTAAGCGACGGACAATTATGTATCACACACGGTCTGCCTACGGCAACGGTTGCCGCAAGGATTGGTAGTGCGCTGTTTTTTGCGCCCTGCACCCTAAGTCTTCCGCCGAGCCTTCTGCCGCCCTCAATAATAAAGCGTCCCATATATCGCACCCTTTCGGAAAATATCAATCTGTTCTCAGTTTATGATACTTTCCGAAAAGTGTTAAATTTTAACTATCTTACAAACGCAATCCGTGATGCGCTGCGATGAATAGCCATGTTTCTTGCATTTTCGCCCATCTTTTTAAGGCATTCCGGTTTCAAGAGAAGCTTTTCAACCTCTTCAAGAAGTCTTTCGCCGGTGAAATTCTTTTCTTCAATCAGAATCGCCGCATCTCTGTCGGACATTGTTTTTGCGTTATAATACTGATGATTTTCTGCCGCATACGGGTAAGGAACCAGTATCGACGGCTTGCCGAGAGCCTGAATTTCACTGAGTGAGCTTGCTCCGGCACGGCAAACGACCAAATCTGCCGCCGCCAGGCAACGATCCATATCGTCTATGTATTCTCTGAGCATTATCTGCGGATTGGTATTGAGGTCAACCTCCTTGCCGATATCTTCAATCATAGCGACCCCGGCCTTGCCCGTAGCATGCAGATAATAGCAGTCATTTTTTTCATATCTTTTGAGTATGAGATATTTAACGGCCTCGTTTATTGCTCTTGCGCCGAGGCTTCCGCCCATTGAAAGAATCAGCGGACGTGAATCGAGCTTCATTTCGGCTCTTGCAAACTCCTTATTTGCCGAGATTATCTCCCCTCTTATCGGCAGACCGGTAACGACGCACGGATTTTTCGGCTTGAGGAGCTTTTCGGCTTCCGGAGCGGTAAGCATTACAACGTCAACCTTTTTTGCAAGGTTTTTGTTTGTAACTCCGGGGAAAGCGTTCTGCTCATGCACAGCAGTCGGGATACCCATTCTCGCCGCAACGCTGAGAACAGGGCCGCTGACATAGCCGCCGAATCCGATTACAACGTCGGGCTTGAAATCCTCGATAATTTTTTTCGCCTGACCCTCGGATTTCAAAAGCAAATTAACTGTTTTGATATTGTGTTTTAGTCCTTCAAAATTCAGTTCACGGCTGAAGCCCTGAATCTCAATCGTTTTAAAATCATATCCTGCGGCAGGAACAAGCTGAGCTTCCATTCTGTCGGCCGTACCCACAAAAAGTATCTCCGCCTTGGGATAGTTTTCTCTTATGTAGCCTGCAACGGCAAGTGCAGGATTGATATGACCGCCCGTACCGCCTGTTGCAAATAAAATCTTTTTTCCGTTAAGCATCTGTTTTCGCCCTCTTTTTTCTGTCGCCCGACCTTGAAACCGCAAGCACAATTCCCATTTCAACCAACTGCATGACAAGTGCTGTGCCGCCGTAGCTGAAGAAAGGAAGAGAAATACCCGTGTTTGGCATAAGGTCTGTTACAACCAAGATATTCAATATAGTCTGCAATCCGACCTGAAGTGAAATTCCGAGAACAAGCAGACGTTCAAACATGCTCTTTGCTCTTGAAGCAATTACAAAGCCTCTGAAAACGAGTGCGGCAAAAAGAAGTATAATAAGCACACTGCGGAAGAAGCCGAGCTCCTCGCCGACGATAGCAAAAATGAAGTCGTTCTGCGGCTCGGGCATATAGAGATATTTCTGTCTCGAATTGCCCAGACCGAGGCCGAAGAAGCG
>CALBHM010000247.1 GCA_937892835.1 uncultured Ruminococcus sp.
ATACGATAACGGAACTCAACCGAAGAGGCGGAGACTGCATCGGTAACAGCTCGGAAAGACGAGCATATATGCAGACTGAGAGCTAACGGCTTGAAGTTTGCTACAGATCCTTTCTATATTGTCGAAACGGAAATCCGCAAGGTTTTCCGTCTGCAGGGAATGACCGCCCTGTACCGATGATGACAGGTCAGAAAGGAAAAAGTTATGCCTGAGCAAAGTGAAATTGCTACAGAATCAACAATCGAGCAGAAAAATCGTAACAGACAGCACATACATAAAGTCAAAGTTAAGGTCAAGGAAAATCATACAGCCGCCGACAATTTTGAATTGCAGGCGGCTATAGCGGAAATTTTCCGGAAGCATTTGGAGTTTATAAAAGAGGTTTTTCATTATTTATATTCGGTAGAATATGCGAAATCTCTTGGCGAAAGCGAATATGAGTTCTTTGTTAAAGACAGGGCACATCAGATTTTAAAAACTGCTTATGAATCAGCTGATTCAGAAATTTGGAAATTGTAAGCCTTGCTTCTCAAACGCTTCTTTAAGTGCTTTGTGATATTCTTCTAATGCTTCACGAACAAGTGCATTTATATAAGTACGTTCTTTATGCCATTCAGTCGGCATCATTTGCGGAAATTTGTCTGCATTTCTGCTTTTCTCAAGTGTAAGAACTGCTTGTCCGGCACTTTCCTGTGCTTTTAGCATAATTTTCATAAAATCACAATTTTCCGGCATGATTTCACCCCCCTCTCGCAATCATTATATCACAATCAGCCGAAACGGGCAACAGCCCGTCTGCAGGGAATGACCGCCCTGTACTGAAGATGGCAGGTCGGAAAGTGTGTTTTTATGAAGAAAAAAATTCTCTATTCTTACATAATTCCAGCAGTAGTCGCTATGATAGTAACCATTGTAATAAGATTATTGACAGATTTGTTACAATGCTTACTGCTATAGGTATTATGACGCTATTAAGAATTAGCCTTCTTCTTTCGTCTCTAGTCTTCCTAATGTTCAATACACCATCTTCCGTTATTTGATATTTTACTTCCTCTAAAGGTTCACCCCATCTTGATAACTTAGAAGCAATGTAAATATATCCTATATCCGAAAGTTCGTTTATTGATATTTTTGTAGAAGCTTTAAATCGTTTCTTAAGCGCAGAAACTTTCACAGGTTCTGCTGCTTTGAAAATATACTTTAATATTTTTTCGCTATCTCGTGTTAATTGTTGCATACTATTACACCTCTCACAATTATTATATCACAATTAAGCCGAAACGGGCAACAGCCCGTCTGCAGGGAATGACCGCCCTGTACTGATGATGGCAGGTCGGAAAGAAAACGATAATGAAGGAAAGACTGTTGGACTTACTATTTTCATATTTAATTCCGGCGGTAACGGCGATTATTATGTTAATTGCAATACGGTTTCTACCAAATAACCTGTAATCTATCTTTGCTGGAAAGGAGAAATCTACTGTGAGTGAGATGATTTCGGCTACGGCATTAGCTGAAATTAAAGGTTGTAGTTTACGTTATATTCAGCAGTTGGCTAAAAACGGAAAGCTACCATCAATTGAAAAAGCCGATGCGGCAAATAACCGCAAAGAATATCTGTTTGACATTGATCAGATGGACGAAAAAATCCGTGAGCGATACTATAACTCCAAGCGCAAAGAACTTGAAATAGCACCGACTAAAACGGTTGAAAAACAGCGTTCAAAGGCTGTTACAAAGCCATTTGAGGAGTACACGGAAAACGAACGACAGCAGGCGGCTGACTGGATCAAGATACTCAAGATCTGGGAGATGTACCGGAACAAGAGTAATCGCAAAAAAGCCGATACGGATCTACTTTTTGTAGCCAAGATGCAGCTTGAACATCCCGAGATAGATATATCCACCGATATACTGTATCGCAAGTACGCCGCATTTAAAAACGGCGATATTGAAGGGCTTATAGATAAGCGTGGCGGATGGAATAAAGGTCACACTGATATTCCAAAGCATATACTTGACGCTTTCTTATATTTTTTCCTTGATGAGCGCAGATTGCCTGTGTCACGCTGTTATCAGCTGATGATCGAATGGGTTCGAGAATTTTATCCGCAGGATCTTGATAAGATACCTTCGGAACGGAGCTTCCGCAGGCAAACCGAAAAGCTACCCGAAGCAGTAGTTGCGCTGATGAGATACGGGGAGAAGGCTTTGACCGATAAATACATACCATACATAGAGCGTCTGTATGATGATTTGCAGGCAAACGATGTATGGATCGCCGATAACCACACCTTCGACTTCCTCACATACTGCGAAAATAACGCCCAGAAGACACATCGAATGTATCTTACAGCGTTTCTTGACGCCAAGTCAGGCGTACTTGTCGGTTGGAACTTAACCGAACAGCCTGACTCGCATAGCACCCTTTTGGCACTCCGTCACGCTATTAAGCGTTTCGGCGTTCCGAAATCGGTGTATTTTGATAATGGTTCTGAGTTCCTTACGCACGATATAGGTGGCAGAGGTCACAGAACACGAAAGACATGGAATGCGGATGATATACCACCGACTATATTGCAATTGCTTGACATTACAATGCACAATGCCATCGTCAGAAACGCTAAAGCAAAGCCTATCGAGCGTACATTCGGCACACTTAAAAACCATATCAGCCGAGTAATCGAGACTTTCTGCGGTGGTACGATAATAGAACGCCCGGAAAGCCTTAAATACAAGCTGAAATACGGAATTGTACCGGAAGACGATCAGATAAGGTCTGCGCTTGAGATCCTCATCGACGGTGACTTCAACGTTTCCGAGTACGGCGGCAAAGAACGTAAGTACAAGGGCATGACAAGAATTGAGGTCTGGAACGAATCAATCAAATATACCACCTTCCGAGAAGCAAAAGACGAAGATCTTTCACTTCTGCTTGCGAGAACGACACGATATCAGAAAATCAAGCGCAACGGCGTATATATCGAGCTCGCAGGCGAAAAGCTCTGGTACTCGGCGGAAGATGCGTGGAAGTACCAAGGCGAAGAAGTTTATGTGCGCTATGATCCTGCAGAATATAAGACGGTGCGTGTATATGACAAAGCAACAGACGCATATCGCTTTACATGGGCTCTGCAAACAGATTTGAACGTACCGTATATTACTGATGATCCTAACGAGATAGCCGCAGGTGAAAAGACAATTCGTGCTGTTACTCACGCCGTTCACGATTATTCGAAAGGCTTGACAGCGTCAATCACTGAGGAACAGGCTATTGACTTCCTGACAGCTACTATCAACCGTGCCGAAAGAGGCAGGGAAAAATTCAGGATTGAAAAGCCGACAAAATTCAAGCCGGTATTTTCTGATAAATTCAAAGAGGACAACCCCGAGCTTGCCGATGTCAATGAGGTAACTATTGACGTCGCTAAGATGAATATTAACGCAATAATACGGAAAGGATGATTAAGTCATGGACGAAACAAAGGAACTTGCATTGCTTGCCAAGTTTGACGAGCTTGCCGGAGAGATGGGCTCGGCAAACAAAGCCGCAAATCGCATCGGCATTCCGGCATCGACAATATCAATGCTCAAGAAGGGTGCATACAGCGGAAATAAGGATGCACAGTTTGCAAAGCTCGCCGCATATTTTGACACCAAGACAGAAGGCGCAGAGGGCTACAGCGAGGTAGATTATGCACCGACAAGCATATCGGAGAAGATCTATCAGACGATCAAGACCTGCCAGATCAAAGGCGGTGTTGCCATCGCCACAGGCGACAGCGGTATCGGTAAAACAAAAGCTGTACAGAAATATCACGCCGATAACCCGGTAAACAGTATCGTAATCACTGTGAATCCGTGCTTTAAATCAGCAAAAGCTGTGCTTAAACTGATTGCACTTGAGCTGAATGTCCCCATATCGCAGTCAACAGATGATCTGTGGCTTGCGATAGCGCAGAAGTTACATGACGGTATGGTTATCATCATCGACGAAGGACAGCTGCTGACGTTCCACGGAATAGAAACTATCCGTAGCTTTGCCGATTATTTCTCTGACAGAGCTCAGACGCTCGGTGTT
>CALBHM010000248.1 GCA_937892835.1 uncultured Ruminococcus sp.
TTTATGCCAACCTTTTCAGAACCGAAGAAAGCACTTATCATCTTTGAAACATCGAGTCCCGATGAAACAGAAGAAATGATTGAGCTGATATCAATATCCTTGCCGTCAACTGCGGTCTGAACCTCGACTGTTTCACCGACGGTAATATTAACCTCGCTGACAAGACCTTTTTCCTCTGCAATCCAGCCCTTTTTCATTTCATTGGTCTGGGTGAGAGCCTTTTGATATTCCGACTGTGCATTTTCATATACGGTTTTATAAACCGAAAGATAGGTGTCATTTGACTGCAATTCAAGCGTTGCAAGCTGAGCCTTAAGCTGAACAAGTGACATTTCCGCATTAATAAGCGCACTTGAACCGCCGCTCATCTGAGCAAATGCGTTCATATCGAACGAGCCTGAGCCGCCGGCAATCGTTCCGAGATTATCAAGCAAACCTGAGATATCCGATGTGCTTGAGCCGGCTGAAAGGAGCGATGTGAGCACCTTTTTGGCCGTTGATTCGTCATATTCAACGCCGAAAAGCTTTGCAACCTTGACAAATCTCTTTACAAGATCATCCGAGACCTTAACTCCAGACGAGCTGCCGTTTGACGACGGCTTTGTTGTCGATGTGTTCGACTTGGCTTTGAGAGTTTCTATCTGCTTTTCAAGCTCGGAAATCTGCTTCTTTGTTGAGCTGATTTTCTTGCTCGCGGAGGAGGACTCATTTTTCGCCTTGTTGTAGGCTGCGAGAGCCTTCTGATAGTTATTTTCCTTTTCGTTGAGTGCGGTTTCAAGCGAAGAAACATCAAATGTTGCAAGCACATCTCCGGCTTTGACCGTATCACCGACCTTAACGTTAACCGTTTTAACCTTGACCTTGTCAATCAGCGCATAGGTTTTCTCCGATGCCGTCGTGACAGTGCCGGTTGTGTCAAGCGTTTCGTTAATCGTCTGCTTTGTGACCTCAACCGTGCTGACGGCAAGCTTTTCCTCGGGCTTAAAAATCATATAAGCCACAACCGAGAGAACAACTACCGCCAAAATCGAGCAGAGGATTATAACTTTTTTGTTTTTCTTCTTTTTCTGCTGCATAAACGCACCCCTTAACTTTATATCTATATAATATCAATATTTTATCGGGAGGACGAAATGAAACCCCTCAAAATAATATTTCCTTTATTAATAATCCTTCTCTTGCCCGCTTGCGTTGGTCAAAAGCAGCTCAACATAGACGAATTGCTGAAAAAATACAACAAAATTACGGGAAGTGAGCTAAAAAGCACAATGTTCAACGTTTACAAGGCCGATGAAAACTATGTCTACAAACGAGTTGAAAACGGCACTTTGCTCTGCCTTTATTCAGACAAAGACGGCGAAATCATTCAATGCACCGTAACCGCCAAGCACAATGGCAGCCAAGACTTTGACAGCATTTGCATATCAATAATCGAAGCATTCGCCGATATGTCTGCCGAAGAAAGTGAGAAATTTTTAAAAAATCCCGGAGAATCGGGAAAATATAAATTGATAATCAATGACTACCAAATCGGTAAAACGATGATTCTGAACAGAATTGACAACAAGCTGAACACCAATAACCTGCCAACCCTGAAAAGAGAAGTAAAAGAGGAGGACATAGCACGTCCCACTCTTTCGGATACAGATAATTCTACCAATGTTATTAGACAATAAAAATAATGCGTACAGATTAAATATTTGTTAAAAAACGGTTAATAAAGCAAAAAGGTGACGGAAAACTCCATCACCTTTAAACTGCATTTTAATCAAGAATTAGCCAACGAAGCCGCATGCGGGAATCTCTGTTTCCGGCTCAGTTGTCGGCTCGTCTTCCGTCGTTGTTGTTGTCTCTTCTTCAGGCTTGTAGTAAAGCTCGAGAGCCTTGTTAGCGATCATGCTGTTAGCAATAGCGTTGTTAAGAGCCTCGACATCGATACCTGCGTCTGTAAGGAATGCATCAGCGATATCACGAACTGCGCCCGGATCACTGATTTCATCAGAACCGATGCCCTTATCGTTGATGTACTTCTCGAGATTAGCAACGAGGTCAGCAACATCTTCTTTTGCAGCGCCTGTCTTAACAGCGTCAACAATGCTGTTTGCAATCTCTTCAGCCTTTTCGTCGTTCTGGAGAGCGTTAACAGCACCTTCGATGGTGGATGTTGTTGTCTCGGGAACGTTTTCAGCTGCATCGTTTTCAGCACGAACAGAGAATGCTACGGTTGCGCAGACAGCGGCTACCATAAGAATTGCCAAGAACTTTTTCATACGAATTCATCCTTTCATAATATTTATTAGCATGAGTATTTTAACCCATATTAATACAAAAGTCAAGCGATTTAAGGAAAAATAAGAAAAACTTTCCGCAAAACACAATTAATTACAATCAATCTTTGTGTGCTTTGGTATAATCATAGTTCTTCCAGCAGATCGTAACGCTCTTTCCGTTAACCGAGAATCTTTCTGTGTTATGATAAGTGCTGATTGAACCCTCTGTAAATCCTTCTTCTTCAAGGCCGTCAACAAACAGATTCATCATCTTCTCCGTCGGGAAGTCAATCGTTGCAACCATTACGAGCGTTGTCTGATCACGGTGCTTTTCGAGCACTCCTGTCTCAAAGTCTGCTGCCCACCAGCAGTTTCTCTTGCCGTAATCAATCTTTTGAACCGGAGTGGTATCCGTCGACTTCTCATACTGCCAAAGCTTCATTGAAACAGGCATTGCGTCCTGATCCTCAACGCTTTTATAGAGAAGATTGTTCGCTCCCAATGTATCAAGTGCATTCTGATTGTGGTCTCTGTAGTAGAAGCCTACTTCGCAGCCGACCGTAGCCATGGCGTATTCGCCTTTCCAAAGCTCAATAAGCCAGTCCTTATCGTTATAAGTAAAATAAATTCTGATTGTTGAAAGATAGAAATTAACAAACTCTTTGAGCCCCAGTCGTAAGCACCGTTAAAACCGAACTTTCTCTGCGGCGCAAGTGCATTATAAACCGAGTTTGGCGATGCCGTTGTCGATTCTGTTGTTGCCTTCTTTGTTGTCGTGGTTTTCTTCGTTGTGGTTGTTCTTCTGGTAGTATTTGCACTCGGAGTAGTATTGCTCGGAGTGATATTACTTGCAGTGTACGAACCGCCGGACTGGTTGGGATTATACACAACCGAATGACCGTTATTGTCAACAATAAATGACTGTCCGTTATCGTCAACAATGATCTGCGTCGGTCCTTCAAGCACATCGCTGTTGGGGCCTATCTGAATTTCATCCGAGCCGTTGGCAGACTTTTTCTGCGTAATCTTCTTGACAGATCCGCAGCCTGTCAGCACAGTACTGAATACTATTATGAATGAACAAAGTAAAGCTATGTAGCGTGTTTTCGAGTTTTCCTTTTTCATTTTACACAATCTCCATTATATTTTTTTACATTGTATCATAAACCACCAAAAATTACAATACCCAAAATTTTCCCTTGCTTGACAATGTTTACGTTATGGCATATAATTTTTCAAACGCAGGAAAACGGAGGGATATTTTGAAAAACAATAAACGAATTGCGTGGATTGACAATGCAAAGGCTATTGCGATTTTCTTCATTGTCCTCGGCCACCAGCTGCCGTCGGGCGAGCTTTGCGGCTATCTTTACTCTTTTCACGTTCCCCTGTTCTTTTTCCTCTCCGGCCTGACATTTAGTGCCGACAAATCACCGCAAAAATACTTAAAGGAAAAAGCTAAGAGAATCTTAATTCCCTATTTCGCTTTTTCCTTAATAAGCATTGCAATCTATTATAT
>CALBHM010000249.1 GCA_937892835.1 uncultured Ruminococcus sp.
GCACAAATTGCGGTGCATTGTTATAGGAAACGAAAGGATTTTTAAAATGATTTGCGACAACCTCGGAATAAATGAAAAAGGACACCTTACTTTTGCGGGCAGAGACACAGTTGAGCTTGCCGAAAAGTACGGTACACCGGCATATATAATGGACGAAGAAAAAATCAGGGAGAAGTGCCGAATATACAAAAAGGCCATGGCCGAATATTTCGGCGGCGAATCATTCCCTCTTTTTGCCAGCAAATCATTGTGCTTTAAGCAGATATACAGGATCATGAAAGAGGAGGGCATGGGCATTGATGTTGTTTCGCCCGGTGAGCTTTACACGGCGGCATCTGCCGGTTTTCCTCTTGAAAACGCCTATTTCCATGGCAATAACAAAACGGGCAACGATATAGCCTATGCGATGGATAATTCCATCGGATATTTCGTCTGCGATAACTGTGACGAGCTTTATGCGATTGATCGTCACGCTAAAAAGAGGGGAATTAAGCAGAAGATTTTGCTTCGTCTCACTCCGGGTATCGACCCTCACACACACGCAAAAATCTCCACGGGCAAGGTCGATTCCAAGTTTGGTACGGCGATTGAAACAGGTCAGGCGGACGAGCTTGTCAAGCTTGCACTTTCGCTCGAAAACATTGAGCTGAGAGGCTATCACTGCCATATCGGTTCTCAGATTTTTGAGTACAAGCCGTTCAGCGATGCCGCAAAGATAATGATTGATTTTATCGCAAAGGTCAAAAATGAGCAGGGCTATGAAGCTCATACGCTCAACATCGGCGGCGGAATGGGTGTTCGCTATGTTGAGAGTGACCCCGAGATTGACTATGCGACCAATATCAAGAGCCTTTCGGAAATCATTAAGGCCGAATGTGCCGCAAATGACGTTAATATGCCGCAGATTCTTATGGAACCCGGCCGAAGCATTGTTGCCGACGCAGGCATGACGCTTTACACCGTCGGAGCTAAGAAAGAAATTCCCGGCTTCAAGAACTATGTTTCGATTGACGGCGGTATGCCGGATAACCCGAGATATGCACTTTATCAGTCGGAATACACGGTCTGTGTTGCAAACCGTATGAATGAAAAAGCGGATTATGAGTGCACGATTGCGGGACGCTGCTGCGAGAGCGGCGACCTGATTCAGGAGGGCGTTAAGATTCCCGAGCCGCAAAGGGATGATGTTTTGGCGGTTCTGACGACCGGCGCATATAACTATGCGATGTCGTCGAATTACAATGCCATTGCAAAGCCGCCTGTTATAATGCTCACAAAGGACGGCGAGTACGTAGCCGTCAAGCGTGAAAGCTTCGAGGACATGACCGCTTGTCAAATGTAAAAATACAAACCCTGTTATACACGCTTTTTATGGTGGCAAAATTATGTTTGGCGACATTTGAATATTGCATTTTTGGTGCGCAGCTTCGGCTGTGCACTTTTTTTACGGATATCATGTTACTGGGGAGTGGCGGCAAAGAACAAAAATGTGAAAAAGTTTCTCAAAACAGTGGGTTTTTTCTTTTTTTAATGATATAATATTCATGCGAAACGAACCGAATATTTTTTTCTCTTTCTAATTTAGGTATGTATTTTTACTTCGGTAAAAATACATGCTCTGCAAACGCATACCTTTGTTAGGAGAGGAATCCCGTTTGGTTTGTTTCGCAGCAATCGGAGCAATGTATTTTTCATGCGTAGCTTCGGCTGCGCATTTTTGTTTTATGGTAGGAAAAGGTAATGTATTT
>CALBHM010000250.1 GCA_937892835.1 uncultured Ruminococcus sp.
CATTTTTCAGAGCATCTTCGACCCATTCGTCGGATTCGCCGCCGACATAGATAAACATATCGCAGTCAGAGATTTTGACAATATCATCTGCGGTCGGCTGATAGCTGTGCAAATCAACTCCGTTATCCAAAAGCATGGTGATTTCAGCGTTATCGGCTTTGTCGCCGAGAATTTGCTTGACCCAGTCATACTCGGGAAAAATAGTTGTAACAATACTGAGTTTATCCTTTTTTTCTGAATTATTCTGCTTTGTGCAAGAAGCAAAAAGTCCTACCATCATCACTAATGCTAATGACAATGCAATTATTTTCTTCATTAAAAAAACCTCCGTAATTAAAAATAGACATAATAAACCAAGGGTAACGGCAATGCCTTAAAAGCCTATCCCAAAGGACAGACTTTACCCTTGTTAATCATATTTTTAATCCGAAAGTTTAACTTTAAGATTTACAGGTGTTTGATTTTGAATATTCTTTCTAAGAGCGGAAATAACCTTCTGCAAGGTGAACTTAACACCGGCAATAAAAGTGAAAATGCAAACAGCAAGTGAAAGATTTTCAAGAACATTTCTGCATGCATTTATTTGACAGCAGACAGGGCAGTTTTCGCCGATACAATCATGTCCGGCTTCTTCTGCTATGAAAACGGCAGAGAAGAGCATAACAAACAAAACGGCAACCGCAAGAACTATGGCAACCACACGTCTTTTCTTATTTGTCATTATGCTCACCTACCTTTATTTTCTGCAATCGGCACAAACGCCGTAAAGTACTGTTTCTGATTTGACTATTTGAAATCCCGTATTTTTCAATGTATTGAAAAGCAACTGCTCCGCATCGGAATCCGACATATGAATACATTTTCCGCAAACTCGGCAAGTCAGGTGCATACTTTCTTTACATTTATCCGAAGCAATGTATTGAAAATAAACTTCTCTGGACCCTTCATGAACGCTGCGCTTTAAAATGCCTTCTTTTTCAAGGTCCGATAAATTTCTATATACCGCACTCAAGCTGATTGAATCCCGTGACAGTGAATCGGCAATTTGCCGTGCTGTCATCTGTTCATCAGTATGAGCAGACAGAAATGAGAGAAGCTTCTCACGTTGTTTCGTAATATATTTCGCCATTAAATATGCCTCCAATTTGCAACCCTTTCGCAAATTAGTATATACTATTTTTATGAGTTTGTCAATATGCAATTAATTCGCAAATTATATTTTTTAAAAAAGCGGCCGAATATCAGCCGCTTTAAAATATTCAATTTTGCTTGTTAGGATTGTCAAAGCGATAAATCTCTCTGTTTTCGATATCCATATCCGGAATCATAATCGGCTGAATTCCTGCGTTGGCCGTTATCGTTGTTATAAATGCTCTAGCATACGGGAAAAGCTCTTTATATGTCTGGATGTGGATAATTTCTCTCTCGAGGCCGTCCGGATAAGAGAAAATACCGGCAAGCACAAGCTTAACGGAGAAAATCTCGGGATTCTCCTTGTCCGTAATCGTGACAGTGAATTTGCCCTCGCAGATATTGTTGTTAGTGTATCTGACATTGTAGGCATAGCTGTTCTTCAACTCGATTTTGGTATTGCCTTTAATTTTATTAACAAACTGAATTTCATCAATTTTATAAGCATTAAGCTTAAGATCTTTC
>CALBHM010000251.1 GCA_937892835.1 uncultured Ruminococcus sp.
ACTTCTTTGTTCCGCTGCCTACGACCTTATATATTATCGAAAGCTTTCCGTCCCTGCAGTCGCAAACCGAAATCGGGCGGCGCAGGAAAAATCCGTCAAGCTTTATATTTACAAACTGACCAGGCTTTGTTATCGCCGATGTATCACCCTCAAGCGACATAAAGTAAGTTTTTTCGGCAATCTTTTTGTTGCCTATTATTTTCATCATTACCTGATTCATTCTTCGTCCTCCCAAACAATTTCGCCGTTGCAAACCGTTTCCTTGCATTTGCCGCAAGTCGTCATTCCTTCAAACGGCGTGCTTCTTCCCATGGAAGCAAAATTCTCGGGATTGACCGTTTCCTTTTCGTTGAGGTCATAGACCGTGAAGTTGGCCGGCTCTTTGATTTCAAATCCCGTTTTAATTCCGAAACGCTCGGCGGGATTCACACTCATCAGCGTAACAAGCTTATGCAGACTGATAATTCCGCCCTTGACAAGTCTTGTATAGAGAATCGGGAAAGCCGTTTCAAGTCCAACGATTCCCATTGCACTGTCTTTGAGACCCTTTGATTTTTCCTCGGCTGAGTGCGGCGCATGGTCGGTGGCAATCATGTCAATCGTTCCGTCGCAAATGCCCTCGATTAGTGCATCTCTGTCCTCTGCGCTTCTGAGCGGCGGATTCATCTTAAATCTGCCGTCCTCCTTGAGGTCTGCATCGGTCAGGACAAGGTAATGCGGAGCGGTTTCGCAGGTCACGTCCACACCCCTGTGCTTTGCTTTTCGGATAAGATCGACGCTTTCTTTCGTCGAGATGTGACAGACGTGATATTTGCAGCCCGTTTCCTCGGCAAGTCTGAGGTCCCGCTCAATCTGCTTCCACTCGCTCTCGGAGCTGATACCCTTATGGCCGTGAGCCTTGGCATATGCTCCCTTGTGAATATATCCGCCGTTCAAAAGGCTGTTGTCCTCGCAATGAGCGACGATGATTTTATCAAGCTTCTTCGCTTCAAGCATTGCTTGGCGCATCATTTCTTCAGTCTGGATTCCGCTGCCGTCATCGGAAAAAGCAACCACCTTATCGGCAAGTGACTGCATATCGGAAAGCTCTGTACCTTTTCTGTCGACAGTGATCGAGCCGTAGGGCAGAACATTGATTGAAGCGTCCTTTTCGATTATATCAAGCTGCTCATTAAGATGCTCAACGCTGTCGGGAACGGGATTGAGGTTCGGCATTGTGCAAACCGTTGTATATCCGCTTCGGGCGGCGGCAAGTGTGCCGGTTTTAATAGTCTCCTTATAAGAAAAACCCGGCTCTCGAAGATGAACATGAACATCTACGAAACCGGGAAAAATATGCTTATTTGTAAGATCATAGGACTTGGTATACTCTGCGCAAAGCTTACAGCAAACACAAAGAACACGGCCTTCGGAAACAAATATATCCTGCTTTTGAAATCCCGAATCCGTATAAACCAATGCGTTTTTCAAGATGTATTCTGTCATGAGAGCCTCCTGAACGAGCAACAAAAAAGAACCCTGTCTATGACAAGGTTCGCTGATTCAGACACACAAAAATACAGGGCTCCTGCCCTATCGTCCATTATTCAAAACCTTGTCGACATCTCTGTATCGCTCTTAAAGATTTCTTTTGATGTATAATACCACAATCGACCGATAAAGTCAACACCTTTTGATAAAATAATAAAGAACACGGCGGAAACCGATCTGAACCGATTTCCGCCGTGATTTAATTTACATCAAGCTTTGTAATATGATTAGCTTGCCTTACCTGTCTGCTGGTTGATAGCAGCGGTCTTATTGATAACATTGTTAAGCAATGTATTATCAACAACGTTTACATATCTGTCGCCGTTGAGGTTTGCAGCGAGCTTCTGTACCGCGGTAAGCGTAATAGCTTTCTTCAATGAGCTTGAAAGAAGTGTTGAGTCAAGCATTGTAATTGCACCGTCTCCGTTGAGGTCACCGTAGATGAGAATTACATACTCGCCTATCGTTGAACCGTCTATCGTTGACTTAACAGTTACAGTTGAGCCTGTTCCTACGCTTCTGCCCATTGCCTTCTTGATCGTTACGGTTACGTTCTCCATGATAAAGTATCCGCTCTTGAGCGCTGCATCAGAAAGGCCGGTTCTGAGACCTACGATATAGGTTACTCCGCCGGATGTCTTATACTTTGCACCGTTTGTAAGCTCAAACTTAGCAACCTTTGTATCCTTGAGGATAAGCATATCAACATAGCTCTGGAGAGTTGACTGCATCTCGTCTACCTTATCCTGCTCTGTGATGTTGTAGCTTCTGTGAGACGGGATATATGAAAGAATATAGTCGAGGATGTAGATGTTATAGATTTCATCGTAGTTTGAGTAGAGCGATGAATCAAGAGCCTCAACCTCTGCAATGAGTGCGTCAAGCTTTGTGTAGTCAGCCGGCTTATAAGTGAACTTAAAATTGTTTACGCTGTTTACATAACCGTCAACAGTGCTCTGCTTGTCGATTGTAAGTGTACGATCAAAGCCGTTAACAAGAGTATTGAAACCTGCAACAGAATCATCTGTGTAAAGGTTCTTTGCAATCTCCGTATTCTTTGCTTCGATAGCTGCATCGAGTGCGGTATAATCAGCATTCTTGTACTCAAATACAAAATCATTGATAGCCTTTGCATAGCCGTCAACAGTTGCCTGATCCTCTATTGAGAGATTCCAGTTGATTGAAGCAATAAGCTGGTCATAAGCTGTGAGCGAAGCTTCCTTATAAAGTCCTGATTTATAAAGCTCATCCTTAGCTTCTTTTGCTGTTCTGACTGCCGAATAATCAGCGTCCTTAAGCTTGAGAGCCTTGATTGCTGCATCGAGAGCCGAAACAAGAGCTTCAAACTCTGTCTGGTTTCTGATGGAGTTCTTTGTAAGCTTGAAGCTGTCTGCCGCTGCAAGGGCGTCGGTATAAAGCTTCACGGAAGCATCTGTGTAGTTTTCGATCTTCTCGGGAACGCCTTCAAGAGCCTTATTGTAGCTTGTGAGATCAAGCGGCTTATCCGTCAAGTGGGAAACCGCATCATCAATTTCGGTTGCATATCCGTCAACTGTTGCCTGCTTAGCCTTCGGGAGACCTTCAACAACATTTGCGATTGCAGCCTTAACAGCGTTAATGCTTTCGTCTGTGTAGTTGGTATCCTTGATAGCTTCCTCAGCCTTTGCCTTAGCTTCCTTTACCTTCGTGTAGTCAGCAAGGTCAAGCTCAAGAGCCTCTCTTGCAGCCTTGATGGCATCCGCATAAGCGTCAACCTCTGCCTGACGGTTGATATCAAGATTATAGTTTACACCTGCAATAACATTTTTGAGATTATCAACAGAGGCCTGGGTGTAAGGCGTGAGGTCTGTCGGAATAAGAGCGATCTCAGCCTGAACCCTTGTGTAATCTGCACTCTTATATTTAAGACCTGCGATTGCATCCTCAATATCCTTTGCGTATCCGTCTACGGTGTTCTGCTGATCTGTTGAGAGTGATCTGTCAACAGCAAGCTTAGCGGCAAGAACCTCGGCAGCTGACTCGTCGGTATAAACGCCATTCTCGAAGTCTGCCGGTATCTTTGCCAATGCTGCATCAACTGCCGTATAGTCAGCGGCGTTCGGTGTGAGCTTCAGAAGAGCATTGTTGATTGCAGTTGCATATCCGTCAACAGTTGACTGATATCTGATATCGAGACCCTTCTGATAATTTGTTGTCGCAAGGAGAGCATCATATGACTCCTTGGTGTAATATGAATATCCGTTATGAGCTGTAGCGAAAGCAGCCTGGATTTTCTTAGCTTCATCAACATTCTTCATTGCAGCATCAACAGCACTGTAGTCTGCCGGCTTATACTGAAGATTGTTCATAGCTTCGCGAATTGCAACTACATAACCGTCAACCGTTGCCTGCTGGCTTACCGGGAGATTCCAGTTAACCGAATTAACTGTATTGGCTACATTAAGGACAGATGCATCTGTATAAAGTGACTTATCCATAGCATTCCACTCGGTAATGATTGCTCTGACCGCCGTGTAGTCTGCACCGATTTCTTTAAGAGCCTTTATGGCTGCATTGATGGCATCTGCAAAGCCGTCAATTCTATCCTGCTCTTTAGCTGTAAGGTTATAAACGACACCATTGATAGCGTCCTGAAGGTTCTGCCATGAATCAGCTGTATATTTGCTTTCGTCAAGCTCATTTGTAGCGTCAATAGCGGCATCTACCTTTGAATAATCACCGTCTGCAGGAACAAGAGCCTTCTGTGCGTTAACAAGCGCATCCTTGAGGTTATTGATTGTCTCCTGCTGCTTAATGTTATAAACCGGATCAGCTTCTGCTGCTTCCTGTGCAGCATTGAGAGCCTCGATAAACGGTGCCCAAGATTCCGGAGTATACCAGCTTTCCTGCTCGGCGTTTGCTGACTCTATTGCTTCCTCAAGAGCGGTAAGATCAGCATCCTTGTATTTAAGGTTATTGAGTGCTCTTTCAAGATTAGTTGCCATATCGTCAACGTCTTCCTGCTGCTTCCAGTTCTTATCCCACTCGATCGCGTTATAAGATGCCTGTACTGCTCTCCATGAAAGATCAGTGTAATATTCCTTCTCAAGAAGAACCTCATTGTATCGTTTAACCAGCTCGTTGACTGCAGTATAGTTCGCCGGAGCAAGGACAAGATTGTTAATTGCATTGTCAATGCTTCTTGCATAGGAATTAACAAGCTCCTGCTGCTCGACCGTGAGTGTATAATCGACCGAATTTACAGTGTCACGAAGAACCTGCCATGATTCGGCTGTGTAATGGTCGGGATTGAGGCCCTCGTAGATTTTAACCATGTCGTCGACCTCGGTATAATCTGCCGGGTTCTTCTCAAGCTTGCTGATAGCAACACGGAGATCCTCAACAAGAGAATCAAGATATGTCTGGCAGAACACGCTGATTCCGTCGGTGATGTTGGAAACAGCAGTCTGTACTCTTGACCATGATGCATCTGTATAGAGAGAAGCGTTAAGCTGCTTAACCTGTGCCTTAACAGCTTCTGCCTCTGTGTAATCTGCTGTTGCAACCTTAAGGGCATCAACAGCGGATCTCAAAGCTGCGGTTGCGGCGTCAATCTTCTGCTGATCTGTATCCGGATCATTGAGAACATACTGAGCATTTCTCATTGCTGCGAGATACTGATCCCAACCCTCCGAATAGAACCATGCGTTCGGGCTGTTGCCTATCTCTGACTCTGAAG
>CALBHM010000252.1 GCA_937892835.1 uncultured Ruminococcus sp.
TAACCTATGCTATAATACAAAATGAAATAATTTAAGAGTATTGGATGTGATCTTCAATGAAATGTCCGTTTTGCGGCTACTCCGAGAGCAAGGTTATTGATTCCCGTCCCACAGACGAGGGCGAAAGAATTCGCAGAAGAAGAGAATGCATGAACTGCGCAAAAAGATTTACCACATACGAGATTATCGAAAGCGTTCCCATAATTGTTGTAAAAAAGGATAAATCAAGAGAGGCCTTTGACAGGAACAAGCTTTTTAACGGTCTGCTTCGTGCATGCGAAAAACGTCCCGTTTCAATCGAAACAATCGAAAGAATTGTTGACGAGATCGAAACCACGCTTCAGAATTCACTTGACCGTGAGGTAACTTCGATCCACATAGGCGAGCTTGCTATGGATAAGCTCAAGGACACGGACGAGGTTGCATATGTTCGCTTTGCATCTGTCTACAGACAGTTCAAGGATATAAACACATTCATGGATGAGCTTGCAAAGCTCCTCGGCGAAAAAAATAATTAAGCGAGATGACAGATTATGAAGAAGAAAAATAAGGCTCTCAAGGTTGGTCTCGGTGTTACGGCTGCTGCCTTTGCCGTTGCGGATCTTGCTTGTGACTTTGCCATCAAGCGTCCCGACCCGGCGAAGAAGAAAAAGCCCGAAACACGTGAGATGTACATTAAGCGTGCCGAAATCAGACGTCAGAACAATCAGAATCTTTATGACCTCAATCCCGAGGATTTGACAATAAAGAGCGTTGACGGCCTCAATATGAAAGCTTGGTATCTCCCTGCCGAAAAGGAGACAAAGCGTTTTGTTATCTGTGTTCACGGCCATAAGTGCAACGGACCGGACGAATTCAGCCACATGATGCCGTTCTACCACTACGATCTCGGCTATAACTATCTTCTCCCCGACCTCACAGGTCACGGCAGAAGCGAAGGCGAATATATTGGCTTCGGTTCGTTTGACGCAAAGAATATTCTTCTTTGGGTCGACTACCTTATCAATCGCTTCGGCGAGGATATTGAGATTATTCTTCACGGCATTTCAATGGGTGCGGCAACCGTGCTCAACTGCAACGAGATGTCGCCGCCGGATCAGGTCAAGATCATCATTGAGGACTGCGGCTTCACAAGTGCTGAGGCTGTCATGAACAACACTCTTAAGGATATGATAGGCTTCAAGTTCATGCCCATTGTCAAGCTTGGCAGTCTTGTCAGCAAGGTTAAGGCCGGATATTTCTTCTCGGAGAGCGATCCGCTCAAGAATATGAATAAAGCAAAGAATCCTGTTCTTTTTATTCACGGCGAACAGGATACATATGTACCTTTTGCATACGGTAAGGAGCTTTATGACGCATGCCCTACACCTAAGGATTATCTTTGGGTGCCGAATACGGTTCATGCTTTCAGCTATTATAATGCCAAGGACGAATATGAGCAGAAGGTCAAGGACTTTATTGCAAAATACATGGATAAAAAAGAGGAAGCTGTCACAGCATAATAACATAAACGAGGGCACGTTTGTGCCCTTTGCTTTTGGAGGCAAACATGGTATACAAGGATTTATCAAAAGAAGAACTTTTAGAGATGAAAAAGGAGCTTCAAGCCGAGTATGAGGCTTTTAAGGCAAAAGGACTTAAGCTTGATATGTCAAGAGGAAAGCCGAACAAGGCTCAGCTTGATCTCACAAACGATATGCTCGATACTGTCAATTCATCGAGCGACATGACCGCTTCGGACGGCATGGAAACAAGAAACTACGGCGGACTTACTGGTATTCCCGAGTGCCGTAAGCTTATGGCGGAAATTGTTGACGTGGACGAAAAGAACGTTATTATCGGCGGTGTTGCAAGCCTTACTCTCATGTACGATTATATTTCACAGTGCATGGTATTCGGCTGCGGCGGTAACGAGCCTTGGATCAAGCAGGGTGAGATTAAATTTCTCTGCCCCTGCCCCGGCTATGACAGACATTTCGGAATTCTTGAGCATTTCGGCATCAAGATGATTAACATAAAAATGAATGCCGACGGTCCGGATATGGACAGCATTGAAGAATACATCAAAGATGAGAGCGTTAAGGGCCTTTTCTGCGTTCCGAAGTACTCTAACCCCGACGGAATCACATTCTCGGACGAGGTTGTTCGTCGTTTTGCAGCATTAAAGCCTGCGGCAAAGGATTTCAGAGTAATTTGGGACAATGCTTATATTGTTCACGATCTTAACGACACGCCCGACAGGCTTCTCAACATTTTCGATGAGGCGAAGAAATGCGGCAGTGAGGATATGTTCATTGAGGTTATTTCTACCTCCAAAATCAGCTTTGCCGGCGGCGGAATCTCAGCTATCATTGCTTCGGATGCCAATATTGCCGAAATCAAGAAACGCATGGGCATTCAGATTATTTCAAACGATAAAATCAACCAATTAAGGCACGCAAGATATTTCAAAAATCTTGACGGCATAAAGGCTCATATGAAGAAGCAGGCCGCAATTCTCAGGCCGAAGTTTGACACGGTTACAGACGGATTTGAGAAAGCCTTTAACGGTACGGGAATTGCAAGCTGGAAGAAGCCTAACGGCGGCTATTTTATCAGCCTGTTCGTTATGAAGGGCTGTGCAAAGCGTGTCGGTCAGCTCTGCAAGGAAGCCGGACTTACACTCACAACTGTCGGCGCAACCTATCCCTACGGCATTGACCCTGACGACAGCAACATCAGAATCGCTCCGTCATACCCAAATGTTGACGAACTTCAGAAAGCTGTTGAGCTGCTTTGCATCTGCGTCAAGCTTGCCGCTGTCGAAAAATTAACGGAAGAGTGATTATATGAACAAGCCCCTGTATGAGGTCAGAGAATTTCATAATTTCAGAGAGCTGCTCAATCAAAGCGAGGAGCGTTACGGAAACAGCCCGGCTTTCAAGATAAAGAATCAAATAGGTCAGATTCTCGACATAAGCTATACACGCTTCAAGGCTGATGTTGAGGCTCTCGGTACTGCTCTGCTCAGTCTCGGTCTTGACGGCGCAAAGGTTGCCGTTGCCGGAATGAACAGCTATAAATGGTGCACAAGCTATCTTGCTGTCGGCTGCGGCGTCGGTGTCGTTGTTCCGACGGATAAGGAGCTTCCGTTTGACGATATTCTCAGCGTGCTGACCGTTTCGGAATCAAAAGCAATTATCTTCGATAAAAAATTCGGAGAAAAGCTGCTTGAACACCGTGAAAAGCTTCCAAAAGGACTTTTGCTTATCTCAATGGATCAGCAAAATGATTCTGACGGCATACTTTCATATGATTTGCTGCTCAACAAGGGTTATCATCTTATCGGCAAGGGTAATTCGGATTACCTTGACCGTGATGTTGAGGGCAATAAAATGACTGTTTTGCTCTTCACCTCGGGCACAACGGGCATGTCAAAGGCCGTCATGCTCAGTGCCGATAATATCTGTTCCGACGTCAGGGCGATAATGGGCTTTGTTAAAATAAATAAAGGTGAACGAATCCTTTCAATTCTCCCGATTCATCATACCTATGAATGCACGGTTACGTTTCTCTGCTGTATTTACGGCGGCGTTACAATTTGCTTCTGCGACGGACTGAGATATATAACTAAAAATCTTGAAGAATATAAGCCGAATATTTTGATCGTCGTTCCGCTCGTGCTCGAGAAGTTTTACAAACGAATCATGAAAGCTATTGCGAAGGAACGAGGCGGCGTCGCAAAGGTCGCTCTCGGCAGTGCTATTACCAAGGTTGCCGGAGCAGCAAAGCTGGACGTTTCAAGTCTTTTCTTCGGTAAAATAAAAAAAGCCTTCGGCGGCTCAATCAGACTTATCATCTCCGGTGCGGCCGGAATCGACCCCGAGATCATCAAAAACATGAACCGCTTCGGAATACAGACCTTCCAAGGCTACGGCCTGACCGAGTGCGCTCCGATCGTCATTTGCAACAACGATAAGGATAACAAGTACGATTCCATCGGAAAGCCTATCCCCTACGTTGAAGCTAAAATCGTCAATCCCGACGAAAACGGAATCGGTGAAATCTGCGTCAAAGGTCCTATGGTTATGCTCGGCTATTACAAAGATCCCGAAGCTACCAGAGCGGCTTTTGATCCCGACGGCTGGTATCATACAGGTGACCTCGGCAGAACCGACAGAGAGGGACATTACTATATCTGCGGCCGATGCAAGAGCGTTATTGTAACGACAAACGGCAAAAACGTTTATCCCGAGGAGCTTGAAAGCATGCTTCTCAAAGAAAATGCCGTCAAGGAATGTATCGTAACAGGTGCGGATGACGAAAGAGGTAATACAATAGTTTTTGCAAGAATTTTCCCCGACCTCAAAGCTATAGGCGCAACCTACGGCAACAGAAATATCACCGATAAGGAAATAAGCAAGGCTGTTTCGGAAGCAGTTAAAAACGTGAATTCTCAGGTTGTCAGCTATAAGTCGATTAAACGTTTTGAGATAGTCAGCAAAGAGTTTGAAAAGACAACTACTTCTAAAATCAAACGAAATCAGTAATAAACGCTTTCCCCTCCTCATATCATTTTGTGAGGAGGGATTTTTATGCCCAAAAACAAACGAAGAAAAAATGTGGCCGCTGTAACGGATATGAAGAGTATTATTATAAAAATCTTACTCGGTTCGGCTTTCAATATTATTATTTTTGCGTTGATGTGTGCAGTCTGTTCACTGATTTGCCTTAAAGCGGATATTGATTCGGGCTATTACAAATATCTTATTTTTGTTATCGCTGCAGTTTCGGGATTCTTCGGCGGATTCAAGGCTGTCAGCTCTGTACGCAGGAACGGTCTGCTGCTCGGCGCATTAAGTGCATTGCCGTCCTTTTTGATTATATTTCTCATTTCATCAATTATCAGCCGAACCGGAATGGCCGTTTCCGGCTTGATTGCAGCTGTTATAATGACTGTATTCTCGGCTGTCGGAGGAATTATGAGCGTAAATAAACGCAGATGATTATTTACAAACAGTGTCCAATCTGCTATGATTAAAGAAAAAGGGAGTTGAAATCATGGATTTTGTAACAAAGCAGGTATCTTCACTTCAGCGGGTTTTCCTTGACGGAAAATGCGACCTCAGCGAATATAATTCCGGCTCGGCACTCAAAGGCGAACGTTTTTCATACCAGATAGCCTATAAAAGCGACGAGAAATTTTTCGCCGAAGTTGTTATCGACTCCCCTCTTTCTCAATATATCAGCCTCAGGTCAGTCGGCAACGTTCCGTC
>CALBHM010000253.1 GCA_937892835.1 uncultured Ruminococcus sp.
AGCAGTCCGGTTTCTCTGTCCTTGATGGAAAGGTTGCCCTCAAATGCGTTTACCATGCCTTTTTGATCCATCTGGATGCCGATTCTGATTATTTCGTCAATAATTTCTCTTTTGATTTCTTTTTCCATCGCTTTTATCTTCTTCTTTAGTTGCTGATTCTCTTCTGCAATATTCAGTGCATCTTCAGGGTTTCGCTCGCCCAGACCGATATCAAGCCCTCCGACCTTCGCCTTTTTAACCCAGCCATACAGCGTGTTAGACGGCACGTTTAGTTCCTTAGCTGCTTTTTCCGTGTCTATCTCCTTTGCAAGCTTTACCGCCTGCACCTTGTAATCATTGTCATACTGTCTGTTCTTTGACATCATTTTCTCCTCCCGGTTTTCATTATTTTCATTTTATTACTTTGAGGATTAGGTGTCAAGTTTTATTATACAACATCAAAAGACTGATGTTAAAACATAACGACATTAACATCGTGGGCATTGACCACGGATTCGGTAATCTGAAAACAGCAAACATTGTTGTTCCGTCAGGAGTAATGGTGTATGACCTTGAACCGCCTTTGAGCAGCGGACTCATCACATTTAACGGAAAGTATATCGCTGTCGGCGGCAATCACAAGGCTTTCAATGCAGACAAAACAGAAGATGATGACAACTATTATCTCACTCTTTACGGAATTGCAAGGGAATTTTCTCTTGCAGGAATTACCGAGGGAGATGTTTATCTTGCAGTCGGACTTCCGCTTATGTGGGTATCGTTACAGCGAGAGAGCTTTTCAAAGTATCTCACCCGTAATGAAAATGTTGAGTTTGATTTTAATGGCAGGCATTACAAAATTCATATCGTTGGAGTAAAGGTTTTTCCGCAGAGCTACTGTGCAGTTTATGATAAGCTGAGAGAAATGGACGGGTTCAGTATGATTACCGATATTGGAAACGGAACGATCAACATTATGAAAGTCAATGACCGAAAAGTTATCAACGAAAGCTGCCGCACCGAACGTCTGGGTGTGGGCAGATACGTGACCGATATTCAGAATGCGGTGATGAACAAATTTCAGAACATCATTGACGAAAGCATTGTCACGAATTATCTTATCGGCAAGTCTGTCACGATAACGAAAGAATATGAGGAAGTAATGCTTCACTGCATTGACGAATATATCCGTGAAGTAATTTCCGTATTCAGAAAATATGACTACAATCCCGATTTGATGAAGCTCTATGTTGTGGGCGGCGGTGCGGTTGTGATGAAAAGATTTTCACAGCTTACAGACAACGTTACATACATCACAGATGTTTGTGCCAACGCAAAGGGTTATGAGTATATGACCAAGAATTTCTTGAGGAAGAACGGCGTATGAATTTATGGACAACAACGCTCCGTCTTAATCTTGACAAGTCAGACCACAGAAAAGCCTGTGAGATTTTAAAGAAATCAGATATGAGCCATACGAAATTTATCGTTGCTGCTGTTCTTGCTTATGCGGAAGCGGAGAATAACAACAATATTCTGCTGTCGGAAATTTCCAAAATCATCAAGTCGGAAATCGGAGAAGCATTAAATAATTACAACGCCGAGCCGAAGAATATTTCCGAAAATGAAAGTCGGCTAAATACGGAATACAATATTTCTATTCCGACTGCTGTTGAGAAAAAAGAAAAATCCGCAGATGTTTCACCGACAGAAAATTCGGAAGCCGATACTTTCGATGAAAATATTGATATAGATTTTCTGGAGATGTAAAGATAAAATACTTTTGGTGTTGGCTTTACGCAAGTGATGTAACTTCAAAACACAGCCGTTTTAATACCGCTTATGGCTTTGGTATCGGAAAAGTACGATTTTAAAGCTGATATATCGGTATTAAAACAGCAGTTAAACAGAGCCGACACCAAAAAAGAATGGATTTAATACTGATATATGCAGTGTTGAAATCGTCTTAAAGTGAAGCCACTTCCGAAAACAGCTCTAACAATGGCAAGTCTTACAGCCAACGTTTTTATGCCAAAATGGAACTAACACCAAAGCGAAAACTTTACGAGAAACAAATTTCCAAGCCTGCTGCCATGTTGCAGAAAAAGCAACGATTTTTATGCATTTCGGCAGATATTCTCAACGGTTGATAATATTTTCAACCAAGTTGAAAATGGAGAGAAACAGCAGAGGGCAGCAGGGGGAAGAATTTGATTGGAAGCTCCCCGCAAGCGTAGATTAAGTCTGGACTTAATCGTATCAAACGCCGTAAAATAGGCGTTTGGCAGGGACAACCCTGCAACCCGAATAACAAAATACAAGGAGGTATCAGAATGAAAGATAAATGGAATAATTCAAGAAAATACGGCAGACGTCACAACAGATTTGATGTGAAGCTTACCGATGAGGAGCTTGCTGTCGTAAAAAGAAAAGCTAAATTTGCCAAAATGCCTGTGGGAAGATTTCTTCGGGTTATGGCGGTCAAGGGTGAGCTGAAATATTTCGACCTGAAAGAAATTCTTGCTCTTAAAAGGGCGTTGGAGTCAATCGCAAACAATGTCAATCAAGTTGCAAAGGTTGTGAACTCCACAGGCTTGGTTTATCAGAAAGACATTGAAGAATTACAAGAAGAGTTTAAGTATTTCAAGAAAGCTATCAAAAATTATCTTTTTGTAATTTCTCCGACTTTTATTACGTGAGATTTTTATTTTCAAGGTCGAGAAAGAAAAGCAAATAGCAATTTCACAATAATCACAATTTAATAACGGCGTCCTAAATGAGATGGACGGAACAGCGAATGAGAGCTAAAGAACAGATTTATTTCTGTTCTTTAGCTCTCTTTTTTTATACAGAAATATGAAAGGAGCAATCGACTATGAACGAAAGAATTTCAGAAAACAGCTATGACGGTATCAAGGTTACTGTTCATATTCCCTTGAATGTCAGCGAGGATAAAAAGCAGAGAAAGATAAATCAGATTTATGATATTCTCACCGAACACAATGGCGGTGATGAGGATAAGAACGCTGCTCCCGAAAAGACGGCATAAGAATTTTCAAAACATTGCTTTAAAGTGTTGAATTACTATGCCGATTATGCTATAATGAATTTACAACGTATAATCGGCTTTCATTTTATGGAGGTTGATTTTAGTGAGCAAATTTACAGCAATCTATGTACGCCGTTCGGTGAGCGACAAGGACAAGGGCAACAATTCCTTATCCATTGATGCTCAGCGTGAGGAATGTATCAGATATGTGGGAGAGGAGGCAGATTACAAGGTTTACTGCGATGATGGAAAGTCGGGCAAGGACGTTTATCACAGACCCGAATTTATGCAGATGATGTCAGATGCAAAGGATGGTCTGATTGATAAAATCGTGGTTAAGAAGTATGACCGTTTCCGCAGGAATCTGCGTGAATACCTTAACATTACCGATGAACTGGACAGGTATGGTGTTGGCGTTATTTCACTTTCCGAGCCGTTTAATACGGAAACAAAAGAGGGCAGAATGATGAGAAACAATCTGCTTAATTTTGCTGAATTTGAGCGTGAAACAATTGCTGCGAGAGTTAAGGATGCTTACAGCACAAAGGCTGTGGAAACAGGATTTTATCAGGGCGGTAAAATGTTCTTCGGTTTTCAGTCAAGCAGGCAGACTATCAACGGAAAAACAGGTTCGATACTTGTTCCGAGCGAAGCGGCACAGACGGTTATTGCAGCTTATGAGATATACAAAAATCCCGATACGTCTTTAGCTGATGTGTTAAATCATATCAAAGAGCATAATCTTCCGTCCTCTGCAGTGGAAAGTGCAGGAGTAAAACACAGATGTATGGACAGGAGCGAAATTTCAAGGATACTTGAAAATCCTTTGCATGTTCGTGCTGATAAGAATGTATATGCTTTTTTCTTAGCGAGAGGATATACAATGATTGATGACATTGATGCTTATGACGGAGTTCACGGTCTGATGTGGCACAAGTGCAATGAGGAAGACAGATTTATAAAGGTTGGCTATCACGAGGGTCTGGTTGATGCGGAAACGTGGCTTTCGGTGCAGGATAAAAAATCTCATAATCACAAAATTCCTCAGTCGAGGGGACATATAAAGTCGTGGCTTGTGGGACTTGTCAAGTGCGGACACTGCGGCAAGGCTTTGTTGATTACATACAACGGAAATGCTGACAGATCAAAGATTTGGAGATATTACAAATGCACAGGGGTTAAGACAGTCAAGGGCTGCAGTAAAAAAAGCGAGCGATTGAAGCTTCGTCCCGATGATGTGGAAAAAGCAGTTTTTGAAGCAATGAAGGCTCATATTGCAGAATTTGAGGTTGCAAAGAACAATAGTCATAGTAAATCCTCCGAAGCTGAAAAAATCCGTGCCGAGCTGCTCCGCATTGAAACGGACAGCAGGAAGCTGATTGACAGGCTCATTGATGCAGACGATGTTCTGTTTGGGTATATTCAGAACAAAATCAGCGAGCTTCACGCAAAGAAAAACGAGTATGAAAAGCAGCTTTTATCCATTGAACGCAGGGTTAAAAAGATTGATACCAAGCCTATTCTTGACCCTCTTAACAGGTGGGACGAGCTTACAATGGAAGAAAAGAACGCTCTTGCCAAGGTTATGATTGACAGGATCGATATTACCGATGAGGACGGTATAGCTATTCATTTCTGTTTTTGATAAAAAAATCCGTCGGAGATAAGATTTTCTCCGACGGTGAATTTAGGAATTTTTAATGGATAGCTTGTGATTATGGGCGTTTCATTGGACAATTTAATATATAAACGGGCGGCTGAAAAAAATTCTCAAAAATCCGAAAATTATACTTGACAATGTTGATAGGATATGATATAATCAAAATACAGTAAGCGTATGCTAACCAAAATGGAGGTGAAATGATGAGCGTAGTAGTTGTTGGCGGAAATGACCGTATGGCGACGATGTACAAGGATATCTGCAAGTCATACAAGTGCAAGGCTAAGGTTTTTACTCAGATGCCTTCCAATCTTGAAAAGCAGATAGGC
>CALBHM010000254.1 GCA_937892835.1 uncultured Ruminococcus sp.
GATGCTTGTTCTTGTGTTCATCTTTACGAAGGTTTTTGGCAAGGCAAGTGACGGTATAGTTTGTTATCCCGTTTATCTTCTTACAGGCCGTCTTTTGTATGAATTCTATACTCAGTCAACAAACCGTGCGATGAGATCTATCAGAAACAGCGCATCGGTGCTCAAAAAGGTTTATGTGCCGAAATATATTTATCCGATTTCAAATGTTTTTTCAACGTTTGTAACGTTCCTTATTTCGCTTTTAGTATTGGTTATTGTTATGGGATATTTCCTTATCAAGAATCAGTATACGCACGCATACCCGGATTTGCATCTTTCGTGGTATATTCTTCTTTCGTTTGTGCCGATTATTTTCCTTTGCATTTTCAGCACGGGAATCGGACTTATACTTTCTGTTCTCAACGTTTATTTCAAGGACATCGAGTATATTTACAGCGTTATTACGCTTATGCTTTTCTATGTTACACCTATCATGTACAGCCTTAAGACGCTTCACAGAAGCGGAGTTAATTCTCTTGTTATGAGAATTTTGATGCTTAATCCGCTGTACAGTATTCTCGAAATGTTCCGATCCTGCGTTCTCTATTGCTCAATTTGGAACTGGCATCATTTCTTCTACGCTTTGGGAATTTCAATCGTTACGCTTGTTGTCGGACTTATTGTTTTCTACAAGCATCAGGATAGATTTATCCTTTATATCTGAGAGGTGGCAAAATTTTTATGGGTAAGCCGGCTATTGAGGTTAAAAATGTCAGTATCCTTTTCAATATGAACAAGGAAAAGGTTGATAATTTAAAAGAATATTTTTTGAAGCTTATCAAGCACCAGCTCATGTTTACGGAATTTTGGGCACTTAGGGATATTTCTTTCACTGTTGATAAGGGAGAAAGACTCGGAGTTCTCGGATTTAACGGAGCCGGTAAAAGTACGCTTCTTAAAACTGTTGCGGGTGTCTTAAAGCCGACAAAGGGTACGGTTACGGTTCATGGCGTTATTGCGCCGCTTTTGGAACTTGGCGCAGGCTTTGACAGCAACTATTCCGGCAAGGAAAACATCTTCCTTTACGGCGCAACGATGGGATATTCAAGAAAATATATCGAAAGCAAGTATGACGAGATAGTTGATTTCTCCGAGCTTAAGGATTTCATTGATGTTCCCGTTAAGAACTATTCCTCCGGTATGAGAGCGAGACTCGGTTTTGCGATTGCTACGGCTGTTGAGCCTGAGGTTCTTATTCTTGATGAGGTTCTCTCTGTCGGCGACGCAAAGTTCCGTCAGAAGAGCGAAAATAAAGTTAAAAGCATGTTCGACAAGGGTGTTACCGTTCTTTTCGTTTCGCACAATACAGAGCAGGTCAGAAGACTCTGCGACAAGGCCATTATTCTTCAAAAGGGTCAGATCATTGCTTCCGGAGAGGTTAACGAGGTTTGCGATATTTATGACACAATGGTCAATAAAAATTGATTTTTCGGGGATAGGGAAAATACGGAGAGTCATATGAAAAAAGTGTTTTACTTTATTTATGCGATGATGTTTAATTTCTTTCGCATATTCCCTGTAAAAAAGAATAAAATTGTTTTTCTTTCCCCTCATAACGAGAATTTTAATGACAGTCTCGGAGCGGTGATGGAGGAAGCAATACGTCGTGATGAATTCAGAATCGTTCCTATTTCAGGCAGAGATTTGAAGCTTGACAGGTCGAATATTCTCAAAAGTCTAAAAAGTGCAATCGGATTTTTCACTTGCAAGGCATATCACCTTGCGACTGCTAAATTTGTTTTTCTCAACGACAACTTTATGCCGATGGGAAAGCTTCACTTCAGCGAAAAGGCTGTTGTAACTCAGCTTTGGCATGCCGAGGGAGCGTTCAAAAAATTCGGACTTGATATTGAGCAGCCGGAAGAGGTCAGAGCACTTGAAAAGGCCGGCAACTCCAAGTTGACTTATGTTGTGTGCTCATCGGAGGATGTTGCACCCATTTATGCAAGAGCTTTCGGCGTTTCTGAATACAAGGTTTTACCGCTCGGTTCGGCAAGGTCGGATTTCTTCTTTAAGGAGTTCAACCGTGAACGCTTGAGAGCTGATTTTGACAAAAAATATCCCGAATGCAAGGGCAAGAAGCTTGCGCTTTATGCGCCGACCTTTAGGGATAACCCGGCCGACGACAGCCGAATTCTTGCCAATTTCGATATCGAGGCTTTTAATGAGCGGTTCGGTGATGAATACAAGCTTCTTATCCGTCTGCATCCTCAGGTTCACGCAAGCGTTGAGATTGGCGGTGCGGTTGATATGTGCGATTACGAAAACACGCTTGAGCTGATGATGCTTTGCGATTTTCTTATCACGGATTACTCGTCGATTTGCATGGATTTTGCAATTCAGGACAAGCCGGTTTATTTCTACGCCTTTGACCTTGACAGGTACGAGAGGGACAGAGCTTTTTACTTTGATTATGAAAGCTACGTTCCCGGTCCGGTTGCAAAGGATTTTCAAACGCTTCTTAATCTTATTAACAGCACTGTTTCCGAAACCTATCGAATGAGAAGATATGACTTTAATTTTGCAAATTTCGGAACGCCTGACGGCAAAGCATCGGAAAGGATAGTCGACAGAATTATTTACAACAAATAAATATTTATGAATAATGGATCCTCGGAACTTATGTTCCGGGGATCCTTATATATTCTGAATAAAAAAATCAAAACAGAATTACCTATTTATGTTAATTCTATATACAAACTAAATTAATGAGAAAATGTTATTCAAAGGTTAATTTATACAGCAAAAATCTTTTTCTTACTCAAAAACTTATATACAAATTATAGAAAAGCAATGTAAGTTGATGTCTTTTGTTGAAACGCATTTATTATGTATGCTAAAATTTTCGGTAAAGGTGGCAAAGTAGACTTTCTGTGACATTTTTAACAAAATGAGACTTTGAAAAATGTTGCATTTTACCAAGTTTTGCCACGTCATGGGAGGTAATAGAATGATGAAAAAACTCACCAAATTCGGAAGGAGCACATTGAGCGTAATTTTGTGTCTCACTATGCTTCTTACGACCTTCTGCTTCTTCGATATCGGTTCCGTGATATCGAATGCGATGGTCACCGTAACAGAAAACAACAAGATGAAGGGTTCTCTCTCGAGCCAGTATATGTATGCGCCCGAGATTGCTTATCTCAAGCCCGGAAGCAGTACTTTTCAGTATTTCAGCAATTACGATCCGGCAACGGGCAAGGCGATAAGCTCAAATGACGCTACATCTAAACTCGAATTTGACTACAAGGGCGCAACCGAGGTTGCCGTCGGTGTCAACAGAGTTTACTACAAGAACGGCGAGAACGATGTTGATTTTTCGGGAACACTTAAAATCAACAATGTTACTGTTACGCAGAATAAGGTTGCATATAATGCTACAACGTCAACCTCGTTCAGCTCGATTGCAAGCAACGGCTCGGGCGGAACAATTTCCCTCACGCTTAATGCAAGCCAGTGTTCGCTTGCAAGCACAACAACGGGAACTACATATTACATTCAGTGGGTATTCCGCTATAAGGTTGACGGAGCATATCACTTTGCATTCATGTACACCGGTGTTTATGTCCCGCTC
>CALBHM010000255.1 GCA_937892835.1 uncultured Ruminococcus sp.
CGCAATGGGAATTTACCCCGAGGGATATGTCAATAAAAAGCCGGGCACGCTGCTCCCGTTCAGAAACGGTGCATTTAAGATTGCGAAAAAAGCGAAAGTGCCGATTGTTGTTTCCGTTGTTAAAAATACAAGAGAAGCCAACAAAAATATGTTCCGGCGACATTCAAATGTTTATCTGAAAATTCTCGATGTTATTCCCTACGAAAAAATCGCCGAGCTCAAAACAAACGAGATCGGCGAGATGGTTTATAAAATGATGGTCAATGAAATCTGAGGAGCGATAATTATGTTTAAAGAACATGCAGAAAAGCAAATCAAGGAGGCTTATCCCTTCAGGCTTGAGCTTCACGCTCACACCTCCCCTGCCAGCGGTTGCTCGCAGGTCAAGCCCGAGGATGTTGTGACGATTTTTCACAATGCCGGCTATGACGGAATTGCCATAACTAATCATTTTTACCCCAAACCGGAGTTAAAGGATTTTCTTGAAATTTATCGCAGCGACTATTTCAAAGCACTCGAAACCGGCAACAAACTCGGAATGAAAGTTTATCTCGGCGCAGAGCTGAGATTTCCGAACCAAAACAACAATGACTATCTGCTTTTCGGCTTTGAGCTTTCACAGCTTGAGGAAATGTATTCATATATGACGGGAACGCTTGAGGATTTTGTCGAAAAATTCAAGACCGACGATATGTTTCTTCTGCAAGCTCATCCATTCAGGGACGGAATGAAGCTCGGATTTGAAAATTATCTTGACGGCGTTGAGGTTTTCAATATGCACCCTAATCACAACTCGAGGATTGCGCTCGCTGAAAGATATGCAATGGGAAACGGCAAAATTGCCACAGCTGGAACGGATTATCACCACATCGGCCATGATAATCTCTGCGCCACAAGAGCGGCGCATCTTCCACAAAACGAGCATGAGCTTGTGTCTCTCCTCAAAAGCGGCGACTTCATTTTCCAAGTCGGCGACCGATTTATAATTTAACATCTCCACCATAAATTACAACCGCCTCCCGAGGGAAGCGGTTGTATTTTTATGGATTCAAAAACAAGGTGTGCGCTATTGCCTTAATAAATACCGAAAGAAATAATTTTAAGAAGCGTCTGCCACCACTCCATACGAACGGTAACTTTACATTCTGCGGTCAATCCGTCCGATGATGTTGCAATAATTGTTGCGTTACCCTTTTTATTTGCTGTGATATTACCGTATTTATCGACGGAAACGACAGCTGAATTGGAACTTCCCCAAGTTACCTTAACGCCGTTTGTTACGGAAATTGTATCGCTGTCCTTATATTTGAGACTAATGCTCTCTTTGTCAAGCTTCGGTGCTTTTGTAGGAGCATATTCCCAAACAGCATAGAATGTGTAAGATTCCGATTTTGCATCTTTTCTGACCCAGCTGTCTTCAAATGTCCAGCTTGAACCGTTGGCATAAAGCTTTTTGGTATAGCCCTTTTGCTTTATCGTTGAATCGTTTGCCCAGCCTGCCGAACCGGCAAACCATGTGTTATCTCCGTTTCGCTTAACATTCCAGCCGACAAGTTTATATCCGCTTCGTTTGCATGAATTATTAGAAACCGAAAATTTGTTTCCGAATGTAACATTAAATGCAGACGCATTTCCGCTGCCGCCGTTAGCATTGTAATTAAAAGAACCTGTTATCGGCTTCCAAATAGCATAAAGAGTAATCGTGCAGCTACCATTCTTGATATTCGGCGACATATCCGACGGTTTAACGCTTGTATCGTCCTGATCGAAAATTTTTCCGCCCGACGGAGTCGTTCCCCAGCCGACGAATGTATATCCCATTCTGTAAAGTCCGAATGATTCTGCATTCCAAAGGCCGTAAACCGGATCCGGCTTATCGTATACCCATTCGCTTTCAAGTACGCTGCTTCCCTCATATACCATGTTTGAAACAAGCTTGAATCTGTCTGATTTGATTGTGCCGCCGTTGCCATTGAATTTGATTGTAAGAATCTTTTCGGTTGAAGATGTTGATGAATCATAATTCTTTGCGTGCCAAATTTTGATTGAAGTATATGTAACACTTGAATATTTCATTTTTCCGTATCTTACACTTCCGGTGTATCCGCCTTTTGACTGATCTCCGATATTACCGTTTT
>CALBHM010000256.1 GCA_937892835.1 uncultured Ruminococcus sp.
ATGATGTTCATCAGCTTACGCTCATTGCAAAGGACGAGTTCAAAAAGCCTGTAATCATCTTCGGTCACAGCATGGGTTCGTTCGTTACAAGGAGCTATATAACAAAATATGCCGACGATATTGCCGCCGCCGTTATCTGCGGAACAAGCGGCAAAAATCCCGGCGCAGGCGCAGGCATTATCCTTGCTTCGCTTATTTCAAAGGTTAAGGGCGAGAAGCATCCGAGCAAGCTGATTGATAAAATCGCATTCGGCACTTATAATAAGCGCACGGAGGGCAGAACGGCCTTTGACTGGCTCTCGAGAAACATTGAAAATGTTGATTGGTACATTAAAAATGACGACTGTGGCTTCCTGTTCACCGCTTCGGGTTACAAAAATATGTTTGAGCTTCTCGATTCCGTTTCGTCGGACGGCTGGTACAGAAAGGTTCCCAAGGAGCTTAAAATTTTCCTCATTGCAGGTGAAGAAGATCCGGTCGGTGCATATTCAAAGGGTGTTAATGAAGTCTTTGAAAAGCTTAAGGAGACCGGCCACGGTAATGTAAAGTGCAAGCTCTATAAGGACGACAGACATGAGATTCTCAATGAGCTTGATAGGGAGCATGTTTATGATGACGTTATCGGATTCTGCGACAGCGTTATAAAGTAAGGAGCTTGAATCATGTTGTCTTTTTATAATTATGTAAAAGCTCTTTTCTACAAGGTTTTTGCGGTATTTATCGCTCTTTTGATGACATTGAGCAATGGCCTTAACAATTTCTTTAACGGCGATATTTATAAATACGAATCTAATTCAAAGGTAGTCGGACTTGAAACTCTTGAGCGTGCTCAGGGTGTTACGACGGACGGCGAATACTGGTATTTCAGCGGTAAAACTTCACTTGTTAAGATTGGTTTCGACAATCAGACGGTCTATGCATATAACTACAAGGCATTGACGGATGAGCTTGTTGAGCAATACGGTTCAAAGCATATCGGCGGAATCAGCTATTATAACGGCCTTATCTATGCTGCTCTTGAGGACAGCAAGGTCTGGGCACATCCCGTTATTGCTCTTTACGACGCCGAGACGCTTGAATTTATCGGCGAGGCTTATGAAATGCCGAATGATATTCTGACAAGAGGTATTCCTTGGGTTTCCGTTGATGCCGATAACGGCCTGCTTTATTCATCATACAGCAAGACTGCGGAGGTCATTTATTGCTTTAGCCTTGCGAATTTTGAATATGTAGGTGAACTTAAGCTTTCTGATCCGATTGATGCGATTCAGGGCGGTGAGGTTTATAACGGCAAGCTTTATGTCGGTTCAAACGACATGACCAGAGCTGTTTATTCGATTGACGTCAAGACAGGCAGAGTAGAAAAGCTCTTTGACAGAATCATGTATAAATGGAAGTGGATCGACAACTTCGGCGGAGAAGGTGAGGATGTTACCGTTTATCCGATGGAGGACGGAACTGTTATTCACGCTCTCGATGTCGGTGCATTGTTCATTGACTCCAATCTCAGACATTATAAATGGGATGTTTAATTTAATTTAAAACTTTCGGCACGATGAGAAAAATAACTCACCGTGCCGAATTTTTTATTTTGTCTATTTATTTTTTTGGAAAAGTATGCTATTATTAATTATCAATTTTGAAAGGGGATCATTATGGTTCACACAAGAAAGATTATATCTGTTTTGCTTATCGTAACATTGCTTACAGGCTGTATCGGTCTGAGCGTCAACGCTGCCGATAATCTTCTTCTGCCTGATTATACGATGTCAAAAGCAGAATGGGACGAATAT
>CALBHM010000257.1 GCA_937892835.1 uncultured Ruminococcus sp.
GCTCATTATTTTGTTTACCCTGCCCTATTGTTAAATTATTAACAATATTGTTTTTCTGAATATATTGTAGTAAAGACGCAGTTGTATTTTCATCGCAGACAAATGTGCTTCTGTCAAGCTGCAAGATGTTGCAATCGGGATGACTTGCAACCGGAGCTTCAAGCTTGGGGTTAGGCTTTATTCGGAATACTTCGACACCGATTCTTTCGAGAGCCGTTATTGTCTCTTTTGCGTCTGCTGAGACAGCTACAGTAGCCTTGCTTTGCGGCAAAAGCGGTGTTTCAAGAATTCTTTTCAATGTCCTCTCCCCTTTCGTCTTACTTACATTTTTAATATATCACAAACTACGATGTTTTTCAATCATTACTGCCCTTTTATACGTTTCAGGGCGCTTTTTTCAAGCCTTGAAACCTGCGCTTGAGATATTCCTATTTCCTTGGCAACCTCGGTTTGGGTTTTTCCAAGCATAAATCGGAGATTGAGTATATTTTTTTCTCTTTGAGAAAGTCTTTTAATTGAATCCTTTATCATTATTTCGTCCATCCAGCTGTCCGGAGTGTTTCTGTCGCCGATCTGATCCATTACATAAATTGCGTCGCCACCCTCATTATAAACCGGTTCATATAAAGAAACCGGTTCGACTATCGCTTCGAGAGCAATGACCACATCTTCCTTGTTCATGTCAAGCTCCTTTGCGATTTCCTCAACCTTTGGCTCACGATTCAGCTCATTGGAAAGTCTTTCCCTGACCTGAATTGCCCTGTACGCCGTGTCTTTCAACGAACGGCTGACACGGACGGAATTGTTGTCTCTTAGGTAACGTCTGACCTCTCCGATAATCATCGGAACGGCATAGGTAGAAAATCTTACCTGCAAATCGGTATTGAAATTATCAATAGCCTTTATAAGTCCCATACAACCGACTTGAAAAAGATCGTCTAACGGCTCACCTCTGTTTGAAAAACGCTGAATAACGCTCAATACAAGCTTCAGATTGCCCTGAATCATCTCGTCCCTTGCAGACTTATCGCCGTTGTGCGCTTTTTTAATAAGCTCGAGCTTTTTATCCTCTTTCAAAACCTTTAAACTCGAAGTGTCAATGCCGCAGATTTCAACCTTATTTTTGTATTGCATTAAAAAGACCTCCTCACAGTAAAATTTTTACCAAGAGGAGGTTTGGTTATTCAATTAATATCTGTATATCAAAATGTTTTTGGCAAATGAGAACGTTTCGCTTATAAAGAAGCCGGGAGAAACAAAAAACGCATGAATCATGCTTGTTATCATTTTTCCGAACATATGGTTGCGCTTGTACGCAACAGACATAACCATGAAATGCCTAAATTTAACATAGCGAATCTCTTTTTTGCTCAAGCGATCAAAATATTTCTTTTTGAACTCATAGAGCATATTTTCGCCGTCAATTTTATTCTTTCCCTGGGAAATGCCGCCGTCATTATGCTTATAGACCTTGACATCGCAGGAATCAAAATAGCGAATTTTCAATCCTGATTCTATAGAAATGAGCATCAGGAAGAAGTCCTGACCCATCTTTGCATCCTTGAAGCCGCCGATTTCCTTAAGCTTATCCGCCTTGAACATGAAGCTCGGCGTGCCGCTGAGATTTTTCGTCAGATGATATCGCAAAAGCGTGTCGTTATCATAAGACTTGATACCCTTGTGGTCTCTGAAATCACAAACCTTGCCGTCCAAACGGTACATAATCATGTTTGAGAATGAAAGATCGCAGCCGTTCTCAAGCATGAAATTTAGCTGCTTTTCAACTTTTCCCGGCATGAATTCATCATCATCGTCAAGGAATGTTATGTATTCGCCATGAGAAGCATTAATGCCTACGTTTCTCGAAAGAAAACCGCCGAGGTTTTTCTCGATTCTTATGTAGATTATCTTGTTGTTATTGAGACTTTCAATGTAATTCTTGATTTCGTCACGATAAGGAAAATCGCTCGGACTGTCATCGACAACCACTATTTCAATATTGTCGTAAGTTTGATTTATTACGGACTGCAAGGCATTACTTACATAATCCAATTTTCTTTTGTAAGTAGGTATTATAACCGAAACCAGGCAACCCATCAATAAATCTTCCTTCACTCAATAACTTCTGACAATTATAATCAACTAATTATACTAAAACGGAAGCTTTTTGTCAATAACTCGTTTTAAGAAAATAATTTTTTTAACCATTCTGCCGAACGATCAAGCCAATATGTGTTAGGTTTGCAGACTTTTTGTCCGGCTTCGCTTGAGCACACAACATCCGTTCCGAGCGAAAATCCGTGATCTCCTTCGGAGAAAATATGCATTTCAAAGCTGACATTGTTTTCGTCAAGTGCTTCGGCATATTTTAGCGAATTGATTATCGGTACACAGCCGTCATTTGATGCCGCAAAAATAAAGGTCGGCGGCGTCTGCGAAGTAACGTATTTATCAACGGATTCAACAGGCTTTGCAAGAATCGGACTTGTTGAATCAAGAATACAAGGATATCCGAGAATGCATGCGTTCGGCTTTTTCTCCGACATTGCGGAAAGGGCTGCAGCAAGATGCCCGCCTGCAGAGAAGCCTACTACGGCAATCTTTTTGGGATTTGTAAAGAAGCTTTTGGCATTGTTTCTTATAAAGTCGAGAGCTTCTTTTGCATCGTTCAACGGAGTCGGAAAAGCCGCCTTTTCGTTGAGAGAATACCTGAGTATAAAAGCATTAAAGCCCTTCGCAAGATAAGCAAGGGCTATCGGTTCGGCCTCTCTGTCCGAACAGAATTTATATGCACCGCCGGGTAGAATAAGAACAGCCGGCTTGACGTTCATGTTTTTCATTTCCTCGGAAATATCGGGAATATATGCCGTTAAAGTTACTTCCTTGTCGTCGCTGATATTATAAACCTTTGTAAACATAAATTACTCCTCAAATTCACTCATATCGGCATAAGAACGGAAAACATAACCGTTTTCTTCAAGGACCTTGATGTCATCAAGGAGTACACCCAATCCGTTTGCAACGCAAAATTCGGGATTCTCTGCACAAACAACGTTAAAACCGAATTTGTTTTTGAAATAATCGTCAATACCTCTGATATTAGCTCCGCCGCCGGTAATTATCATGCCGTTTTTGATAATATCGGCAACAAGCTCCGGTTGAGTTTCAGATATAAGATACTTTATGCAATCTACAATTTTTTCAAGATGTTCTCTTATGCAAAGAAATATATCCGTTGAAGATAATTCAATGCTTCTCGGAAGCTTGGTTATATAATCTTTTCCGACAGCTCGAACAGCAAGCTCAGCGTCAAGAAATTTTGCCGCACCGACTTGTTTCTTTACCTTTTCGGCAGTGACCGAGCCTATAATTGTGTCACGCTCCCGTCGTGCAAACCTGCAAATATCCTCATCAAAAACGTTGCCGGCGAATTCGACCGAAGCCGAGTTTGCTATACAGCCTCTTGTCACAACGGCAATGTCGGTTGTTCCTCCGCCGATATCGACTATAAGAACGCCCTCGGCCTTTTTCATGCTGACGCCGGCTCCGAGTGCGGCCGCAAGCGGTTCTTCGATTACACAGGCTCTGGCAGCCCCTGAAGATATCAAAAGATCCGTAACGGTTTTCTTGTCAATTTCACTTGTACCGGACGGAACACAAGCAACGATACTCGGTTTTAAAATTCTGTTGCCGCAAATTTTTTGAATATAATAACAAATCATTTGCTCAAGAGCGTTGTAATCAATAATGGTTCCACCGTTAATAGGTCTTACTGCCGTTAAATAATCCGGTGTTTTACCGAGCATTTTATATGCATCGTTTCCGATCGCTTTAACCTTTTCTTCAAAGCAATCATATACAATAACGGAGGGTTCGTTTATCTTTATTCCCCTGCCGTCAACGTTTGCAACGATTGATGTAGTTCCGAGGTCAAAGCCTATTCTTGTTCCGAGCATAATAAACGCCCTCCTTTCCTTTTATAGAATTATAATACTTAAAACCCTCTTGACGAACCGCCGCCGCCAAAAGATCCTCCTCCGCCGGAAAAACCGCCGCCACCGCTGCTTCCTCCGGAGAAGCCGCCGCCTCCGAAGCCACCGCCAAAACCGCCGTGATAGGTATCGTCGGAATCAAAAACGATTCCTCTTCGGCGTTTTTTTCTCAATGACATCAGGAAGCAAATGAGAATTATAACTGCAACAATAATATATCCGATATCGGTTTCTTTGGTAGATGTGTCACTTTGAATTTCCGAAATCGGCGTATAGCCCTCAGCCGGCTGCAGATCATTTTCAATATAGACCTCATTTATAAGCGAATTATAAACTGCGGCAAGTCCTGCCGAAAACTCATCTTTTTTAAAATGCTCAACGCCGTATGTATCAAGAATACGGCCTGTTTTGCTGTCCGGCAATGCACCCTCAAGACCGTAACCGACCTCTATACGCACTTTTCTGTCTTTAACGGAAAGCAAAAGAAGTATTCCGTCATTATTGTTCTTTGAGCCGATTTCCCATTTGCGTGCAAGCTCAAGAGAATAGGACTCGATATCATCGCCGTCCGTGTCGTTAACCGTGACAACAACAACCTGTGCTTTGCAGGCCTTATAAAGTGCTACGCCCTGCTGCTGCATTTTTTCCTCGTCGGCATTTGAAATGACATTTGCAAAGTCATTCACAAAGAAATTTTTCGTTGCCTTGGGAATTTCAGCCGCCGAAGCCGAAAAAGTAACTATTAATAATATAACAAGAATTACGGAAACAACCGAAAGAATTCTTTTCATAAATTAAAACTCCACGTTAGGTACTGTCTGTGAATTATCGTCAGCTTTAAAGAACTCGGCCTTATCAAAGCCAAAAATACCTGCAAGAATATTCTTCGGAAATTTCTTGATGGACGCATTATAGCTCTGAACAGCTTCGTTGTAATCCTTTCTGGCAACGGCAATTCTGTTCTCAGTTCCGGCCAATTCATCTTGAAGAGCTATATAATTTGAGTTTGCCTTGAGATCGGGGTAAGCTTCCGTAACGGCATTGACCCATACGGAAATTGCTTTATCAAGCTCATCGCCGGCGTTTGCAAGGCTTTCGGCGTCGGTTGCTTTGCCGACCTTTGCTCTCGCCTCGGTAACGGCTGTAAGCGTGTCCTGCTCGTATTTCGAATAGCCCTTGACCGTAGAAACAAAGTTCGGGATCAAATCTGCTCTGCGCTGGAGCTGAGTCTGAATATCTGCCTGCTTTGTCTCAACGGAGGTCTGAGCATCGACAAGAGAATTATATCCGCCGGCTACGATGCCGACAAGTACAAGAACAATCGCAACGACTGCGATAATTATTTTAATGCTTTTTTTCATACATAACACCTCTGTTAAATATTTGTTTTCTCTATTGTACTATTTCTGACTGCAGCAGTCAAGCAAATTACGCTTTTTACGTCATTCAAGTATAACATTTTTCCGCATTCATTGAGTGTTGACCCCGATGTTTTGATATCATCAATAAGTAAAATTGTTTTACCTTCAATAGAAAAAGAATGGTTTACATCAAATGCACCGATAAGATTACCGGTTCTTTCGAGACCTGTGCAATCATGCTGATTATCCGTGTCATATAGTTTTATTACAAGATCGTCAGCCAACGGGATATTGCATAGTTTAGAAATTTCCGACGCAAGGAGTCTGCTTTGATTGAATCCACGCTTGCGTTCCTTTGTTCTATACATTGGAATATATGTCACATAATCAAAATTAATATCGCTGAAGTGCTCCTTCAAGGTGTTCGCCATCAGCCTTGCAAGCGGTTTAGCCGTCTGTCTTTCGTCCTTGAACTTAAAACGATGAATACAGCTTTTCACTTCACCGTCATAATATAACGGAGCGGCAACCTTATCGTAATAAACAGCCTTTCTCTTGTTGCAACCGCAGTCATTAA
>CALBHM010000258.1 GCA_937892835.1 uncultured Ruminococcus sp.
GAGAGGGGGTGGTGGCTATGGGTGCGAATAAGAAACCGGACGTAGCTGCTTGAAAGACGGCAAATGAGCTTTTTGGAAAGGAAGGTGAAGATCATGGCTAAGTCTATTCTGACACCGGAGGGCGATCTCATCAACTACGATAACCTGATTGCGGTCAGCGTCGAGGTGCGTTCTGTCGGTGTCGATGATGAGCATACGGAAGATGCTTACTGCATTGTTGGTACTGATGTGACCAACAGGGAGAATCTGCTTTATCACTCGTCCGACTACGATAAGGTGATGAGTGTCCAGGGCGATATTACCCGTTGGCTCCAGAGTGAAGCATTTTCCACTTTTGAGATGCCGACCGCAGACGAAGGTGGTGATGCCTGATGCCTTCGGACTATGAGAACGGTGCGAAGAAAACCATTGATATTTCGATTAAAGCGGAGAAAATGACTGCTAATGTGCTGAAATCGGCATTGCGGGAGTTTATGTCGGGCAAGGCAGAGAAAAAAGGGCGAATGACCTACAAGCAGTTGCAGGCGAAGTCGCCGTCCAAGCTCGACAGCATTGAGGTTTCAGACAGAAATATCGGAGATTTTCTGAAAACCGCACGAAAATACGATGTGGATTTTGCATTGAAAAGAGATAAAAACACCACTCCGCCTACCTATCATGTTTTCTTTTCTGCTGCTAAGACAGAGGATTTCAAGAAAGCATTTTCAGAGTATGTCGGTAAGGGACAGGGAAAATCGCAGAAGCGTGGTGAGTTCACCCGTGAGCAGATGCAGCAGCAGGCTCAGAAATTCAGGAACAAACCTCGCAAACAGAAACAGAGAGAGAAAACAAGGGAGAACAGACGGTGATCTATAACCACTTCCAGCCTGCACCAGTTCCACGGGCAAGGGGCGATGATATTTTTACGGCAGTCTTTTTTGCCGATACCAACAGAAAGGAAATGTCTGCAAATTGCAGATCGACACGAGAAAACTCAAAAAGCTGATCATCAAGACTATTCCCTATGTCGCTTTCTCTTATGTGGGTAACCTGGTCGGCTTTGCGTACCGAACCGCTGATGGCAGCGGCTTTCAGGAAAAGCTCCTGCCTTTCATGAGTAATCTCGGTGTGGCATTTGCAAGAATCTTTCCAAGTTTACACCCGTTTGATCTTCTTATCGGCTTGGGTTTGGCGGGAGTAATGAGGCTCGTCCTCTACGTCAAGTCGAAAAACAGGAAGAAGTTCCGCCAGGGTGAGGAGTACGGCTCTGCCGTATGGGGCGGTGAAAAGGATATTGAGCCGTATATGGACTTATCCTGCCCCGAAAACAATGTGATACTCACAAAGACGGAATCTCTGACCATGGGCAAGCCCTCTGCACCGAAATTTGCCCGTAACAAGAACATTCTTGTGATCGGTGGCTCAGGTTCAGGTAAGACACGCTTCTTCGTAAAGCCGAACCTGATGCAGATGCACTCCTCCTATGTAGTGACCGACCCGAAAGGCACGGTGCTTGTGGAGTGCGGAAAGATGCTTGAAAGGGGCCGCCCGAAACGTGTGGACGGAAAAATAGTGTATCAGAAAACACCTGACGGCAAGTACAAAAAGGACGATAAGGGAAAATATATCCCTGTCTATGAACCCTACAAGATCAAAGTATTCAATACTATTGATTTTGCGAAGTCGATGCATTATAACCCGTTCGCATATATCAGCAAGAAGAACCGTGAGAAGGACATTCTGAAATTCGTGGAAGTACTTATCAAGAACACTTCTTCTCAGCAGCCGTCCGGCGATGATTTTTGGGTGAAAGCGGAGAAACTGCTCTATACTGCGTATATTGCCCTGATCTTTGCTATGTATCCCGAAGATGAATGGAACTTTGAAACTTTGATCGACATGATCAACAATTCGGAGTGCCGTGAGGACGATGAGGAGTTCAAAAACAGCATTGACCTTGAATTTGAGATCGTGGAGTGCTGGCTAAACCATACAAAGCACGATGATCCCGATGTCATGGCTGATTACGGTGATGTCTTTGAAGCTGAACCCGATGCCGAACAACGGCGAATGGGTGCATTTGCACTCAAACAATACAAGGCATACAAGTTGGCGGCAGGAAAAACAGCTAAGTCTATCCTTATTAGCTGCAGCACCCGACTTGCACCTTTTGCAATAGATGAGGTCTTGGAGATCACCTCCTACGATGAGCTGCACCTTGACAAGCTCGGTGACGAGCTGAGTGCACTTTTTATCATCATCTCCGATACTGATGCCACATTCAACTTTCTTGTGGCTATCATGTATTCCCAGCTATTCAACCTTTTGTGTACCAAAGCGGACAATTCAAAGGGTGGAAAGCTGACCTATCATGTACGCTGTTTGTTAGATGAGTTTGCGAATATTGGTGAAATTCCGCAGTTTGAGAAGCTCATAGCGACGATCCGAAGCCGTGAAATCAGTGCGTCGATCATCTTGCAAGCTAAGAGCCAGCTAAAGGCTATATATAAAGATAATGCAGATACGATTGAAGGCAACTGTGATACGATGCTGTTTTTGGGCGGCAAGGAGAAGTCCACGCTGAAAGAAATTTCGGAGAGCTTAGGTAAAGAAACGATCGACAGTTTCAACACCTCTACCAACCGTGGACAATCGGAGAGCTACGGTATGAACTATCAGAAGCTCGGAAAAGAGCTGAAATCTCAGGACGAACTGGCGGTCATGGACGGCGGTAAATGTATCCTGCAAGTGCGAGGAGTGCGTCCGTTCTTCTCGGACAAGTTTGATATTACCCGTCATAAGCAGTACCCTATGCTGTTAGATGACAATCCTGAGCAGAAATTTAACATCGAAAACTATGTGAGTAACCGAAGAGAGATGCGTTTGAAACTGCCCAAAGGAGAACGTTTTTCGGCTTATGGTGTGGATATGACAAACGCCGGACAGGAAGTTACAACAGTATCAGCAAAAGAAAAAGATAAAGCTGGTACTGCAATATCTGAGGAAACCGAAGAAAAAGAGATATATGTCGGCTTTTAACTCAGACAGTGAAGAAACCGAATAAAGGCAATACCGCACGATCTTTGTGTGGTATTGCCTAAAAAAAGAATCGGTTGAAGCTGCGGACAATTATTACTTTATTTTTTTGAGGGAGACTTTTTACCTATGAACGAACTGAATATTTCTGCGGTCGATGCAACCGCAATGGAGACAGCAGCCACTGCCTCTGCACCGAAGCACAAGTGGCTCTCTAAGCTCACCCGTGGTGCAAAGAAGGCAACCATGTTCTGCACGATCGCAGGCGTTATGGCATCTACCTGTGTAACTCAGGCATTTGCAGCAAGCACGGGTGCTGTTGATACTTCTTCTTTCATTTCTACTGCTTGTACCGTACTCAAGAGCGTTATCTGCCTGATCGGTGCAGGTGTTGGTGTATGGGGCGTTGTAAACCTTCTGGAAGGTTACGGTAATGATAACCCCGGTGCGAAATCCCAGGGAATGAAGCAGCTCATGTCAGGCCTTGGTCTGATCCTTCTTGCAATCGTCCTCGTTCCTGTTCTTGAAACAATGATGACGGGTGCGATTTAAGTGACGTTGTGACCTAATATAAGCAGATTAGCTACATAGCGGTGGGTTTTGCGTTGCAATAATGGTTTTTGGGTAAGTGATCTGCACTCTCAGATATGAAAGGGAGTGAAAACATAAATGGCAATAAATATCGGATATTTAACTGCCAATAAAACAAGTGCAGGAGATGAAGTGTACACTCCATTCTATGCGGTAGAGCCGTTAATGGAATTTTTGCCGAAAGACAAGAAAATATGGTGCCCGTTTGATGAAGAATGGAGTGCATTTTATCAGTATCTTACGGAACAGGGGTTTGATGTGGAACGAAGCAGCTTGAAAGATGGCAAGGATTATTTTCACTTTGAGCCTGACAAATGGGATATTCTCGTAAGCAATCCTCCATTTTCTAAGAAAGATGAAGTCCTGAAACGAGCTTTTACTTTTCAGAAGCCTTTTGCTCTTCTCTTGCCCGTGAACAGTATTCAGGGTAAGGCACGGTACATGATATTCAATAATGAGATTCAGATGCTCTGCTTTGATAGTCGGGTCGATTATCATACACGGCAGAATATGCTCTTTACAACAAAGGGAAATCATTTCGGCTCTGCGTATTTTTGCAGAAACCTTCTTCCCACAAAGCTGGAATTACGTCAGCTTGTGAAATATGACAGACCATTGATGAATTCCTCGGAGAGGGGTGATGAATAAATGGGAGTGATCAGCGATGCGATCGATGCTTTGGAGGATTGGTGCTGTGACTTATTCAAGGACGGCATAAAATCTCAGTTTGACGGAATTTCCGAACTTCTGACTGATACATTTGCTCAGACAACAGGTTCGGGTGCAAAGGGAAACCTTGTATCAAACTTTCTGACAAAGCACCCTGCTCAGTTTACGGGTACTGTCGGAAGTGCACCGACAGGCTACGGAATTTGGGCAACTATCGAAACGCTCTGTAACAATGTTGTAGTCCCTATTGGAGGTTTCATTCTGACAGTCATACTCTTGAATGAGCTTTGTCAAATGGTCATTCGGGGAAATAATTTCAAAGACTTTGACGATTCGATCTTTATAAAATGGATCATCAAAGCCTTATGCGGTGTAATACTTGTAGCCAACACATATTACATCGCTTCCGCACTATTTTCGTTTGGCACAAATGTATGCTCCAATGGACTTTCTACGCTGTTCGGCAGCGGTGACTACCTATCTAAAAGTCTTGCGTTAAAGAAATCAGCTCTCAACAGCTTAGGCTTGGGTGAGTTGATGACGGTGTGGTTCATATCACTTATTGTTCATCTGGGAGTGATGATACTTATTGTTGCGATCGTAATTACTCTTGCAAGCCGTATCATCGAGGTGTTTATGTATCTCAGCATTGCACCTATCCCTATGGCAACAATGATGGATAGCGGTGAATGGGCAAGTATCGGTAAAAACTGGGTAAAGCAGCTTTTGGCTCTTTCTTTCCAGGGGTTCTTTATCGTAGTCGCACTCGGTATTTTCAAAACGCTTTTCAGCAATATGATCACCTCGCTCAATTCAAGTTCGGACGGTGTGATAATGCAAATGGCAATGCTTATGGGATACACGGCAGCACTTATTTTTACCATTCTGCGTACAGGAGCGATCAGCAAAAGTGTGTTTAACGCACATTGACCTTGAACAAGATTGGAGGATCTATGGCACATTATGTACAAATCCCGAAAGACCTGAACGACATCAAAGAGAAGTTTATTATGGGATTTACCAAAAGACAGGTGATATGCTTTGGTATCGGTCTTGTTCTCGGAGCACCTGTTTTCTTTCTGACGAAAACAGCTATCGGAATGTCCGGGGCGATCTTCGCTATGGGTGCAGTCGCTGCTCCTGCGATACTCTGCGGACTTTATAAGAAAAATGGCGTTTTCTTGGAGAAACAGGCAAAATATATGCGTGAATACTTTACAAGACCTCGAAAGCGGTATTACCGCACAACAAACATATTTGAGTGCTTTGAAAGGCATATCGAATACACAAGGATCAAGAAAAAGCTGAGAGATGCCGAAAGAAAAGGCTGATACGGCTGACTATACAGTAAACTTTCGGTGTCTACGCTTTTGAATATAAACGGAGGTTACCAATGGGCTTTAGAAAGAGAAATGCCAATAAAAGTGATAACCGCAGCAAGTCTAAGGTTGTCATGGGCAAGCCTGCCTCTCAGCTTACAAAAGAGGACAAAAAAATACTTTCCGCACGAATGACGGAAATCAAGAGTGCTAATGGCGGTAAGACTACGGTGCAGAACACCATTCCATATATGTGTATGTATAAGGACGGAGTTTGTCAGGTATCGGAGAGCTTTTTCTCTATGACGGTACAGTTTTATGATGCCAATTACTCTATTTCGGAGTTTGAGGAACAGAATAATATCTTCTCAAAGTATTGTGATGTTATCAATCTCTTTGACAATACGATCAAATTCCAGCTTACCTTTGAAAATCAAAACCGATCAAAGGAAAAGCTCTTAAAAACGGTGCAGATACCCGAACAGAAAGATGATTTCAATGCGATCCGCAAGGAGTACAGCGAAATGCTTACCGATAAGCTGATGAAAGGCTCTAACGGTCAGTCGACAAGAAAGTTCCTGACATTCGGTATCGAATCCACATCATACAAGGCAGCAAGGGCAAAGCTCTTGTCGATCAAAAATGACGTGATCAAGGGTTTTAAGGTTTTCGGCGTGGAAGCGAAACTTCTTGACGGCAGACAACGCCTTGAAGCTCTCTACTATGCCTTGAACCCTTACAGAAATTCTTCATTCATCTTTGATTGGGAAAGTATGCTTCATGCAGGAATGGACACAAAGGATTTTATCTGTCCGTCCTCGCTGAAATTCAATAAGGCTGACTTTGAGATCGGTAATGCTTACGGTGCTGTATGGGGCATGAATATCCTTGCAGGAGAATTGTCAGACGAGATATTAAAGGACTTCCTTGAAATGCAGAACCTTTTCTGTGTGAATATCCATGTTGATCCGCTGGACCAGATAGCTGCCCTGAAATTCGTCAAAAAGAAGCTTACCAATGTGGAGCAGATGAAGATCGACGAACAGAAAAAGGCTTCGCAGTCCGGCTATGATCCCGACATTCTTCCGCCTGCGATCAAGATGTATATCGAAGACATTGAAAAGCTCCTCGCTGACCTCAACAGCAAGAATGAGCGTCTTTTTCATATCAGTATTTCATTGAGAACTTATGCAAAAAGCAAAAAAGAACTGAAACTTCTTTCTGAGATGCTAAAGCGTGTTTGCCAGAAGAATAACTGCACGATGTTTCCATATGATTATCGACAGGAACAGACTCTCGTTTCTACACTTCCGCTGTGCTATAACAAAATTCCCGTCCGCCGTGAGATGCACACAAGCGGTATCGCTATCTTCGTGCCGTTTACCACAAAAGAGCTATTTCAGGACGGACAGGCTACCTATTACGGTATCAATACGCTGTCAGGAAATATGATCCGTGCCAACAGGTCAAGGCTCAAAAATCCGAATGGACTTATCCTCGGTACGCCGGGTGCAGGCAAGAGTTTCAGCGTCAAGCGTGAAATACTCGACTGTTTTCTGACAACAGTCGATGACATAATCATCTGTGACCCCGAAGGCGAGTATTATCCGCTTGTTTCGGCTCTGCACGGACAGCTTGTTCGTATTGCTTCAAACAGCGAACAACACCTTAATCCTATGGACATCACTATTGATGATTTCCTTTTCAGCAATCCTATGGAAGTGATCGCAAATAAGTCCGACTTCCTGATCTCGCTTTGCGAGATCGTTGTCGGAGGCCGCTACGGTCTTTTTGCTGAGGAGAGGTCTGTTATCGACAAATGTGTTCAGAGCATCTACAAGCATTTTATTGAGAATGAGCCGACACCGGAAAAGATGCCGCTTCTCTCCGATTTGCAGCAGGAGCTTAATAAGGAAGGCGAAGTCGCTCTTCGTGTAGCAAATTCTCTTGAAATGTTCGTAAACGGCAGCCAGAACCTCTTTAATCACCGCACCAACATTGATATGAGTAATCGTATCATCTGCTTTGATATTAAGGAACTTGGCAATCAGCTCAAAAAAGTCGGTATGCTGATCGTACAGGATACCGTGTGGAACAGAGTTTCCGCAAACCGTGAGAAAAAGAAGATCACTCGCTACTACATTGACGAGTTCCATCTCCTTCTGAAAGAGGAACAGACAGCGAAATATTCCGCTGAGATCTGGAAGCGTTTTCGTAAATGGGGCGGCGTGCCGACAGGCATCACGCAAAATGTCAAGGATTTGCTTTCTTCTCAGGAGGTCGAGAACATCTTTGATAACTCGGATTTTGTCTATATGCTGAATCAGGCAGCCGGAGACAGAGACATTCTCGCTGAAAAACTCCACATCTCAAAGGAGCAGATGAAGTTTGTAACAAACAGCGGTTCGGGTGAGGGGCTTATCCGCTATGATAAGGTGCTTCTGCCGTTTACCGACCGTTTCCCGACAGATACGGAGATGTATAAACTCATGACCACGAAACCAACCGGAGAATAATAAAAGCTGCCGACAACAGCCGACAGCTTTCAGGTTCAAATTCTCTCAAGTAATTCTGAGGGCTTCAAAGCAGGCACTTTGCTGTCCTTAAAATCACGAATGTTTCTTGTGACGATATAATCCGCTTTGATTCTACTTGCCTGACACATCTGTAAGGCATCTTCATAATCAGAAGAAAACATCTCAGCGGCGGCTTTTAGATCGGTTGATTTGAGGTCAACAACTTTAAATATCATCGTGATCTGCTGAATGAGCTGTTCTGTTTTCTGTGGAGTAAGCTCCTTGCGGAGAATATACACAATGTTCGGAACAGACAATGCGGAAATGTAGCCCTCGATTTGATCTACTTCACAATACTTCCAAACTTTTGATGAGGCTTCGACAAACTCAGGACGGTTGCAAAGCACATCGAGAATGACATTGGTATCAACCAAAATTTTCATGTGCTTCTATCCTTTCTGCACGAACTGCTTTATCATCATAATCATTTTTAAGAACGCCAGTAAGTGAATCAGTCAGGAAGGAAACGCTTGATTCGTGGGAAACAAGTCTTGCAACTTCTTTTCCGTTCTTGAGAATGATGATCTCGTCACCCTGCTGAACAGCTTGCAGATAATGGCCAAAGTTATTCTGAATATCGGTAGCGGTTGCAGTGATCATAATAACACCTCCAAACATTTTCGCTAATATTAGTATACCCTATTTTAGCTAAAATGTCAAGGGCAAATTTTAGGGAAAGGGGGAGCTATGAGCTTACATAGAAAAGAGAATAACCTCCGCAGAGCACAGGCACGTTTCGACAGAGTCAGCAGACGGTCGAAGCAGTTTCAGATAGATTTCCGCCGTGAAGCTAACAGCAGAGGCCGCTTTCATACCCGTGCATATATTGTCCGTGGTGAGAAAACGCATCACGGCGGTCGGGGTATCGTCCATAAGTTTGCAAATGCGAAATACCGCATTCAGGGCGATAAACCGTCAGTTACACGGATGATCAAATCATGGCAGCCTAAGACATTCAAAGGAAAGCTATTTAAGGTAAATACCCGTGCTGTGAATTTTGCAGTTCATGATGTAGCTCAGACGGCGGTCGATACAGCTTTCGCAGCGGAAACTGGCAGTATCAAAACCGCCGATATTGCCCAGCGTGAAGTCCGCAACAAGCTCAAGCAGAAATACACCCGTGAAGCGGTGGACGATTATCACCGTGGTGTGTTTCTCATGGGCCGCACGGCGGTCGATGCTGTCAAGGGTACGCATGATCACCTGAAAACAAAGAAACAGTACAAGCTTGAAAAAGCAAAGTTGCAGCTAAAGAAAGCTGATAACAAGCTCTATAAGGCGAAAATGCAGAAGCCGAAAATGGCTGCGACAAAAGCCGATTTGAAGAAAGCCAAGGCGGAATATAAAGCCCAAATTATAAAAAACAACGGCAATAAGTTCCGCAAGGCGATGAACAAACGCCGGTTGCAGGCATATAAGCAGACAAAGCGTGAACTGAAATTTGAGCGTAAACAGCTAAAAACAGAACAGCAATTCCGCGTTAAAGAACTGCATAATCAGAAAAAGATCAGCAGAAATTCTCACCCAGGCTTGCTTGCATTAAAGCCAGTTTCATATTCGGTAAAGCGAATGAGGGCTTCTGCGTGGCAGAAAGCTGTCAATGAAGATCAAGACAATGACGTACTTCATGCGATAGACTCGGCAAAACGCAGAATAGCGGAACCTATCAAAGATAAGGTAAGCAAGCCTCAGCGGTTACAGCGAGAAGAAAAAAAGCGTGATCGCCTGTCCGATGAAAAGTCAAAATCCAACAAAAAACTCAATCGGCAGGAAAACAAGCTGAATGAAAAACACGATAAATACAAGCAGAAAAAGAAGCGTAAACCCCAAAATAAGAAAACGAAAAAAACGGTGGCTGAGAGATTCAAATCGGCTTTCAAATTCGTGAAAAATGTCTATGAAAAAGAAGTCAAAAAGTTCTTTGCAGCAATAGCTGTTCCGATACTTATTATCTTTCTTGTGTTTGCTTTTATCATCATGATTTTCAGCTCCATAGTTTCAGGCGGTGGATTTACCCTCGGTACTTATGCGTCGCAGGACTATGACCTTTCCGAAGCTGAAAAGTATTACACGGAGCTTGTTTATAATCTCAATCAGAAAATACTTAAAGTCAGCGATGCTTCTGACTGGAAGAAAGGTCTTGTGGATTTCGGTGCAAAGAAAAAAGAATTGAAAGATGATCCCGATAACTGGTTTTGGGGCAAGTCCCCTGTCTATGATTGGGATCCTGTATATGATTTCGACTGCTATAAGCTGTGGTCATTCCTTTGTGCATACTATTATGACTTTGATGCCGCCGACAACGGTGACATCAAGTATTGGAAGTTCAAAAGCGATACAAAGGATCTGCTTGAGGACATTTTCAATGCGGAGTATGAGTTCGTATATTGGTATGATAATAAATCCCGTTGGGAGGAGCTTGACAACTATGTTTATTTCGGTGGGGGAAGCAGTAATGACGGCAGTTACTACTATTGCGAGAAATCAGCAAGTAAAAGCAGCGGATCTTGGACTTACAAATTCAAGCCGACTTCTTATACCTCAGAACTTGGTCAGTATCTTGATGGTGACGGCTATTGCTATCTGAACCGCAGTTATCGTGTCTTGAATCCAAACGATGATTATGCACTCACGGGCTATTATGTACTTGATAACCGTTATTTTGCAGACAATGCCCACACCAAAGAGCCTTTCTATTGGGTGGACAGTGACGGAAAATTCTTTTTCAAAAATCATGACGGAAATACTCAGTACCGTTCGTTCTACGGTTGGGAGAACGATGATGCTTGGTTCATGATTACGGAAACCGATGCGAGAGCGTGGACAGGCGACAGCAATTGTTCAGCTCTGTATGGTTATGTGCAGAAACAGTATTGGAAAACAGAATGTAATCTTTATTACAACGTAAAGCAGAAAAAGACCTTTGATGAGGTCATTGCAGACAAACTCGGCGGTATGTCGCATAAGACGGAGCGTCTACAGTATTACAATTTGCTTGTGGGCAATGAAGACGTCAACACGCTTTACGGCAATCATCAGACCATATATAATATGCTGCCCGGTGATTCTATCCGTGACTATTCCCTCAAAAGAGAGTTCGGATATGAAATGACGGGGTGGAACGAAAAAAGCGATGGTCTGTATCAGGGTATCAAGGTGTATGCTAACAGCGGTACAAAGCTCAAAATGCCTTTCAGCGGAAAAATAACTGATGTTGATACTGCTGACAACAAGATCACGATCCGCAAGGACGATGTACAGTATTGGTACGACGGAAACGGCGGCACTAAGCGTGATACGGAAGTCACCATTGCAAATGCGGTGCTTATAAATGACTATGAGAAAGGCGACAGTATCAAGGAAGGCAAAGAATTTGCCAAAACAACAGCCGGAAATGTTAATTTCCACATTTATATAGACACCGACGGCTACGGCTGGGACTATATTGATCCTCGGCTCGTGCTGTATTAACGGAGGTACATAATGGCTTTATACGATGCAAAAATAGAGAAATTCAGCAAAAAGGCAGAGCAGCTTGAAAGAAATATCAGGCGGGATACAGAGGAACGCAGACGGCTTCTCTCCGAGATCACAAGGCTGCGTTATCTCTCGCTCTGCGAAAAGCTGAACTGTGATGGAGAGAAATTAGAAACCGTGCTTGCCAGAGAACATGAGCAGATTCAGAATATGAAAGCTCGTGGTCTGACCGATGATGAGATAGACGATCTCGGCAAAGCGGCAAATACGAAGAACAAATGAGATTTTACTCTGAGGAGGACGATGATGAAAACAAGAATGATTAGTGCTGTGATGGCTGCTTTCATGCTTGCAACAGCAAGTATCGGCGGTATTACCGCTTCTGCCGAAGTAGGAACAGCAGAGACTACGGAAACAATCGCTTCTGAGCCTGCGGACGAAAGCTCTTATGATATGGAAAAGTTCCGTGAGGTCATGAGTGAGCTTGCCGAGGCAGATACAACCGATGTTGTTACCGACTATGACGGCGATCCCTATTACGATACTGACGGCAACGCCACCCTTATCAAGTCGGAGCAGATCATCTACAATACCGAGGAAATGCAGTTCATCGCTGTGACCACAAAAGACGGTCATGTGTTCTATGTGCTTATCAATTACACCGCAGACAATGGCGAGGACAATGTGTATTTTCTGAACAAAGTTGACGATTATGACCTGTATGCTTTGCTTTATGCCGGAACTGAGGACGATGATGATGCCAAGAAGATCACTCCCGAGCAGGCTGCTCAAGAAGCAGAAAAGGCTAACGGCAGAGTGCAGTCCGGCGGCAGTGATAATACTGACGATGCTGAAGATACCGCTGAGAACGGCGAGAAATCGTCTGAGTCAGCAGCTCATACAAAGAATGTTCCTATGAATAAAAACAGTATGATCCTTGTTTTTGGTGTGATTGTTCTGATCGGTGTTGGTGCCGCAGGCTTCTTCCTAATGAAGAAAAAGAAAGGTGGCAATAAGACTGCGGATCAGTTTGAGTCTGAGTATGACGATGATACAGAGATCACCGAAGAATCTGAGGACGATATGAGATTCTACGATAATCAGGACGATGAAGAATAAGAAAGAGAGGGCAAAAGAATGATAAAGATGAAGAAGATCGCTGTATGTGCGGCAGCGGTGGCAGGGGCAGCCGGAATTGCAGGCATTTCTGTTAAGGCAGTAGAGGGCGTGAGGAAGAAGTGGTTTCTCCGTGGTTTTGAAGCAGGACAGTTTATCGGCGATCTGATCGCTGCGGAGAACTTCGCCTGTGAAAAGACTGTTATCCAAAAGAAGTATGACAAGCTCTGCGAAGAGTTTGAGGAGCTTCAGGAGAACTATAACGATCTTTTTGATGACTACTACGAAGTATGATCAACTTTGAACCCAGTGGATTCAAAGTTCCCGACAACAGAACAGACAACATAAGACAATGAGAAAAGAGAGAGAATTTGTCTAATGAAGGTACTCAGCTTATTTGACGGCATTTCCTGCGGTATGCTTGCTCTGCAAAGGGCTGGCATTCCCGTGGAGTGCTATGATGCGTTTGAGATCGACAAGTATGCCGTCACGGTCTCAAAGCGTAATTTCCCCGTAATCGTTCATCACGGGAATGTATATGACGGCGATTTCACGCAGTTCAAAGGATATAACTTACTGCTTGGCGGTTCGCCCTGTACCTATTGGTCTATCGCTAAAAAAGACAGAGAAATCGACTGCAACGGCGAAGGGTTCAAGCTCTTTCAGGAATATGTGAGAGCCTTAGAGGAATCAGGCTGTCAGTATTTCCTCTACGAAAACAACTACTCCGTACATCAGAACATCAAGGACGAGATCACAAGGGTTCTCGGCGTAGGACCGATCATGATAAACTCTGCACTTGTATCGGCACAAAACAGAAAACGCTGTTACTGGACGAATATTCCTTTTACTTCTTTTCCTGAAGATAAGGGCATTTTACTGAAAGATGTGCTTGAAAGCGGTGTCACTTGGCAGGACAAGTCCTACTGTATGACAGCACGTTACCCAGGGGCTGTTTTGTTCAACACGCTTGAACGCAAGCAGCGAACTATGGTCGCTGAACCTGTCCCGATCAATACATACTTCAACGGCT
>CALBHM010000259.1 GCA_937892835.1 uncultured Ruminococcus sp.
AGTATAATCCATGAGCTTATGTACCTTTCGGTCGGGATCACTGCCGAAAATGTACAGCATATTTCTGATGTTGGCACTATCCATGCCGACAAACAAATCGTACTTGTCGTAGTCGCTTTTTTGAAGCTGAACCGCCCTTTTGCCGTCGCAGGAAAGCCCATGCTTTGCAAGCTCGGCTCTCGCCGGCGGATAGACGGGATTGCCGATTCCGTTCCAAATTTCCTCCGTGCTTGTTGCGGATGAAGCAATTTCAAATCTGTCCTCAAGCCCCTGCTTTTTCACAAGGTCTTTCATTATAAACTCCGCCATCGGACTGCGGCAGATATTGCCGTGGCAGACGAACATTATTTTATTTTTAGGTAACATTTTTTCACCGCCGTGTGTCTTGACTTCTTGATATTACAATATCATCTCAAACTCACCCATGGTGCCCCTTTTGAAATAGCTTTCGAGGTCGTAGGGCGTGTAAATTCCCGTGTCGGTAACAACTCCGCTGACAAGCTCGGGCGGCGTTATGTCAAATGCAGGATAGTAGCCCTTGAGTCCGTCTGCGGCAGTTTTTACTCCCATAGCTTGGAGTACGAAATCGGGGTCACGCATCTCAATTTTAACCGTGTCGATCGTCGTGTGTCCTCTGTCCGGCGCACCCGTTACAAAATACGGAATTCCCGTGTATTTTGCTGCAATGGCGATCTGATATGTACCGACCTTGTTGACAACGTGGCCGTCCATGCAAATAACGTCAGCTGCCGAGGTGAACACATCAACGTTTTCTTTCTTCATTACAAATGCGGGCATATTGTCAGTAATAACTGTCGTGTCAAAGCCCATCTCATGGCAAACCGTTGCCGTCAGCCTTGCACCCTGAAAATACGGTCTCGTCTCGGGGCAGAAAATTCTGACATTGTTGCCTCTCTCTCTTGCGACCTTTAGCATCATGCCGACTATCGTTTCGCCGAAGCACTGTGTCATGACCGTTCCGTTCTGAGGGAACATATCAACGAGATGCTCGGCAATAAGATTGATTTTTTTATAGCGGAGATTGTTCGCTTCAACGGTGTGTTCAACAATTTTTTCGCTGACGTCCTCCCCTGCCGCAATCGCTTTTTTTGCCGCATCGAGACAGCCGCCCGTAATGAGCGTCATGCGCTGGACGGTGGTCGGCCGTGCATGTGAAATCGTATATGCCGCCTCGGTGAGGTAGTCTATCTGCTCGGCTTCGGTTTTGTCCTTACATTCGTAAGCGGCAAGCGCCATGCCCATCGCCGCCGCAGTGTACGGTCCTGCACTCTGCGTCACCATGTCCTTAATCGCCTGAGTGACCTCATGATGATTTTTACAGGTCACAAACTCAACCCTTCTTGGGTAAACTCGGCGGTCAAGAATTCTCACCTCGCCGTTTTCGTACCATGCAACGTTTTCATATCTCAGCATAAATGCCAAGTCCTTGTCCATTCTTTCCATTGTGCTACCTCTTATTTATAAAGCTTTTCAACAGCCCTGTTAATGTCGAAATAAATTTTTTCCTTATCAAGCGTCTTGTACTCACCGTTTTCATAAAGCACCTTGCCGTCAACCATCGTCATTATAACGTCACTGCTCTGTGCGGAATACGTCAGCAGTGCTTTTTTATCGAGTGCCGGCACCATGTGCGGCGCATCGAGTGAAATGGCGATAATATCCGCCTTGTTGCCGACCTTAAGCTCGCCGCAGTTCTCTCTGCGCTGAACCTTTGCACCGTTGACTGTCGCCATTTTGAGCACCGTATCGGCATTCATAACCGTTGCGTCAAGCGTGTATCCGTTGTGAATTATCGAGGCAATGTGCATTTCCTCGAACATATCAAGATTGTTGTTGCTAGAAGCTCCGTCGGTGCCGAGAGCGACGTTTATGCCCATATCAAGCATCTTCTGAATCGGTGCAAAACCGCTCGCAAGCTTCATATTACTTGTCGGGTTATGAACAACGCTGACTCCCTTGCGGCGGAACAGCTCCATGTCGCTTTCCGTCAGCCAAACGCAGTGGGCGGCAAAAGCGGAAGAATCAAATCCGCCGAGATTATCGAACCACTCGGCTGGCGTTTTGCCGTATTTTTCAAGGCATTCGTCATGCTCCTTTTTCGTTTCTGAAAGATGAACATGCAGATTGCCGCTGCGCTCATTCACCTTTTCAATGAAAGCTTTTGCAATCGTCTCGGTGCATGTGTATTCGGCATGAATACAGAAATCAATCAGCACTCTGCCGTCAAAGGTGTTGTTGTATTTTTCGTATAGCTCGATTGCCTCCTTCATTCGATAGGATTGATCGGGCGTTTCGCTCGGGTCAAAGGACTGAACGGGTCGTGTGATATTCGCTTTCATGCCCGATTCGGCAACGGCCTGAATCGTCATTTCGGGCTCAAAGTACATGTCCGAAAAGCTGACCGTGCCGCCCGATATCATTTCGAGCAGTGCAAGCTCGCTGCCTGCCTTGATCTCCTTGGCGGTGAGCTTATCCTCAATCGGAAACACCGTGTCAAAGAGCCACTG
>CALBHM010000260.1 GCA_937892835.1 uncultured Ruminococcus sp.
GTGCGGGCACTATCGGGCTGTCCCTTGCGGGCTGTGCGAAACATATCACAGGTGCGGAAATTATCCCCGACGCTGTGACTGCCGCAAAGAAAAATGCGGAGATAAACGGCATAGAAAATGCCGATTTTATCTGTGCCGATGCGGGACAGGCTGCCAAAATGCTCCTTGACAGAGGCAGAAAGCCCGATGTCATAATCACAGACCCGCCGAGAAAGGGCTGCGACGGAATTACTCTGGATTCCATAGTAAAAATGTCACCGAAGCGTGTGGTAATGGTCTCCTGCAATCCTGCAACCGCTGCCCGTGACTGCCGTATCCTTGCGGATAATGGGTACAGGCTCGTTAAGGTTCGGGCTGTGGATATGTTTCCGGCGGCGGGGCACGTGGAGTGTGTGGCATTATTGTCCAAGCTCAAAAGTGACCAGTATATTGAGGAAAATACACAACGATCAGCGGCTCTCTAAGTCATCTGTGCAGAAGTGAAAAAATGTGATGCCCAAGGCTGTGCAGTGTGTATTAAGGAGGTGGAGAATATTATGGAACGAACTGTAAGAAATGCGGCAAAAGCATTGATCATAAAAGACGGTAAGATGTTGGCAATAAAAATAAGTGACGGAAAAGAAGAATGGTATATTATGCCCGGCGGCGGGCAAGATGCGGAGGAACTTCTTCCTGAGGCGGTTTGCAGAGAAGTGGCAGAAGAAATGGGATTGCAGGTAGAGGTGAAAGACTTGGCGTTTGTTATAGAAGGCTTACATGGAGAACAGTTTCATCGGGTCGATTTGGTGTTTTTGTGTGAGTATATAGGAAAAGCGGAAAATGCTGTTTTGCAAAGTGATACAAATCAGGTTGGATATGACTGGCTGGAGATTGAGACTTTAAATACAACACCTTTATATCCTTCAAAATTACGCAGACAGATCATGAATTTGTATGAAAGAAAAGCGCATAAAGTATATTTGGGGAATGAAGAAATTGGAGACCCGGAAGTAACAGACTAAATAATGAAGGGAATTGTTTATGCGAAGAGCGATACCGTATAATAAAGTGAGTTATGATTATGAGAAGGTATTGAATGAGTTTGTATCAGCCTTAAAAAACAGATTCGGCGAATGCTTAGTAATGGTTTATTTGACGGGAAGTTATGCGAGAGGCGATGCAAATGATAATTCGGATCTAGATGTGTTCTGTATTTTCAGTACAATAAATCAATATGTTTTAGAAACTGTTGGTCATTGCGCAAGAAACACATCAATACCTTATGATTTGTTGGAGATAAATACTCAAAGTCTATCAGTAGCCGAATATAAAAGTAAAATATTCGAAGAGTGGTCAGAATATGCGGTTACAGAACTAAATAGCGTTTTATTGTATGGTGAGCAACCGGTAGAAGTTGAAAATATAAATGAAAAAATGCAGTTATCTTACAAGAAAAATTTGGCAGATATTATAATAAGTATTCGCCATTATATATGTGTAGATGAGCCAAAGGAATTACTTACGCATAAAAAAATTTCTACATACATTTTGAAGCCACTCATGTTTGCATTAAGACAAGAACGCTTTTGCTCAACTGGAGTTTATCCTTTGTCGACAGAAAGCTTATTAGAATCGTATCAGGATGATAACAGGATTTTGGTTGAATACTTCTTGAGTCAGGAAAAATTTGAAACTGATATTTTGTCTGATCATAAAGAGACTTTGATGTTTCTTCATGATAAAATACAAAACTTTCTTGAAAACGATTTATGAGCAGAAAATCATTTGAAAACTTCAGCTTTATGAACGCATCTCCTCAAACGGCTTGAAAACAAAAAAGGCTATGGACTTGTTCCCGTAGACGGTAAATTCAGCTTATCGTATCAAGCCATGTGGAGTGTGTGGTGCTGATGACAAGGGACAGATGATACTAATACCAAAAAAAACTAAGGATTCGCTGATTAATGTGTCTTCCCCCGCCGCAGGCGGGGAAAGACACCCCTAAATACGTCACTTAAAAAGTACAGCAAATCAAAATAATGAATTATTCAGCATTTCCCTAAGATTCAGTTATTGGAAAATTTCGAATAACTGCCGCTGAAATTGCCGATCATCACTCTTAAATAAAATTTAAAAAGCATCATAATAACTTTCAAGCATTATCTCAAAGCTAAAGGAACACCAAACTATGTCCAAAGACCTGACACAAGGAAATGTAACAAAAACAATGCTGCTGTTTGCGCTGCCGATGATACTTGGCAACCTGTTACAGCAGTTTTACAACATAGCCGACTCGTTCATAGTCGGCAGATTTTTAGGTTCGGGAGCACTTGCGGCGGCTGGCTCGGCATATACCCTTATGACCTTTCTCACCTCGGTCATAACGGGGCTTTGTATGGGCAGCGGAACGGTATTTTCCGTTTGGTTCGGACGAAAGGATATGAAGGAGCTAAGAAACAGCATTGCCGTGTCCTTTGTATTTATCGGCTCTGTCACGGTGATAATGAACCTGCTCATATTCCTGCTCACCGACCCCATATTACATATACT
>CALBHM010000261.1 GCA_937892835.1 uncultured Ruminococcus sp.
TGTCCGTGACTGAGGGTTTTATTTCAAGAGAAAAGATAAAAGTGAATAGTGAAAAGAAGCGGTGGCTTTGCGTTGCAAAGCATTAAAATAAAACCTTTTCTTTCCGTTTTTCTATTTCCTCTTATCTTTAAATTAACCCCTCCGTCTTCGGCGCAAACCGTCGAAAAATTTAACTTATAAAATGTTTTCATAGGAGGACAACATGGAAAAAATTTGGAATAACGCAAAATTTATTTACACTGAATTTGAAAATTATTTTGACCCCGAAGGAGCTTCATGGGGCAGGAACGTACCAAGACTTTTTCAGCATAATGAGATAGTCGATAACGACGGCTTGCCGATGTTTGTCAGCGATTTTGAAATATCGAACGGCGGCAAGACAGAGCTGATTTTTTCTGCGCTCGGTATTGTTGATATCTACATCAACGGCAAGCGTGTGGGCAATGACGAGATGAAGCCCGGCTGGACAGAATATCATAAGCGTGCGCTTTACTATAACTATGATGTTTCAAAATACGTACAAAAGGGTGAAAACAGAATCTTAGCCGCCGTTTCGGCAGGTTGGTACTCGGGCAGAATTGTCAGCGATTATTACGGCGGAAATTCACCTGCGTTTATTGCAAATATAGTGCATGACGGCAAGTCGGTTCTTGTTACGGACGAGAATTGGAACGCAACGGTCGGCGGCCCTGTCCGCATGGCGGATATCTGGGACGGCGAATATTGCGACGCAACGCAGGACAGCTATGAGCAGATGTCAACCGTCGGCTACGATGTTGAAAAATGGGACAAAGCTTCAATTTGCGATTATTTCAACGGTGTGCTTACCCCGTTTATCGGTCCGACAGTCCGGGTTCGTGATGAGCTTAGCATCAAAGCGAAGAAAATGACCGTTTATGACGGAATTAAATATAACGGCTCAAACTACGGCGAGATAAATGTATGCACCGAGCCAAAGGTGTTTCCGCTGACGCTTAAAAAGGGCCAGACACTCATCATTGACCTTGAACAGGAGATGGTCGGCTGGGCAAAGCTCACGCTTAAAGGCGAGAGGGGAACGATCGTTAACGTTCACTATGCCGAGTTCCTGAACGACAGCGGTGAGATTTCAAGAGGAAATGACGGCGCAAAGGGTTCGCTTTATACAATTAACCTCCGTTCCGCTCTTGCAAAGGAAACCTATATTCTCGGCGGCAGCGGCGAGGAGACCTACAGACCGACATTCACGTTCTACGGCTATCGCTATGTAGAGATAAGTGCAGAGAATGATATTGAAATTCTTGATTTTATTTCCGAGGTTGTCGGCTCGGTTACAAAAGAAATCGGAACGCTTGAGACCTCAAACGAGCTTGTTAACAAGCTTATTTCAAACACCCTTTGGGGTCAGCGTGGCAATTTTCTCAGCATACCGACGGACTGTCCTCAGCGTGATGAACGTTTCGGCTGGACGGGTGATGCGCAGGCCTTCAGCGTGACAGCCGCATATAATGCGAACGTCAGAGATTTCTTCCGTAAATGGATGCAGGATGCCCGTGACGCTCAAAGCGACGAGGGCGCATACTCTGAGGTTATCCCGAGAAGTAAATGCTGCCGTGCCGAGAATGAAGCCGGCTGGACAGATGTCGGAATAATCGTTCCCTATAATATGTACATGATGTATAACGATATTGAGCTTCTCAAAGAGCATTATGATTCAATGGAGAAATACATAGCACAGCTCATTGAAAAGTTCGGCATGGCAGGCGCAAATGCACGCTTCGGCGATTGGCTTGCATATGACCAATGCGACAAGACATATGTTTCGTCCGTTTATTTTGTGCATGATATTGACCTCATGATAAAGATGAGCGATGTTCTCGGCAAATCGGACAGAGTGGAGCATTATAAAGAGCTTAGGAAGCAGGCTTATGCTTACTTCGTTGAGAATTACATGAAGGACGGCAAGCTTATCGGACAGACCCAGACCGATAAAATTCTTGCACTTGCATTTGATCTCGTTGACACCGACTACGCAAAAACTCTTGCCGATGAGCTTGTTGAGCAGATAAAGGCAAACGGCAACAGACTTTCAACCGGCTTCCTCGGAACATATACGCTTTGCACAACTCTTTCAAAATACGGCAAAGATAAGATGGCATATACACTTCTCATGCAGCGAAATGAGCCGTCATGGCTTTACAGCATCGACCAGGGTGCAACGACAATTTGGGAACGCTGGAATTCCTATACGAAAGAAAAAGGCTTCGGTGACGTCGGAATGAACTCGTTCAATCACTATGCCTACGGCTCGGTCGTTGAGTGGATGTATCACTATATGGCAGGCATTGAGCCGGGGACACCGGGCTTTGAAACGGTAATTCTTCAGCCGAGGATTGATACAAGAACTGCCGAGGAGCTTCCCGACGGACAGCAGCGCATGACACACGTTAGGGCAAGCTACGATTCCGCCGCAGGACTTATAATGAGCGAATGGCTCAATGAGGACAGCTTTACATATAAATGCACCGTTCCTGTGACGACTGAGCTGAGACTGCCGATTATGGGCGAAAAGCTCACAATAAACGGCGTTGAACACAACTTCGATGAGTACGAGTGCAAGGACGGCTGTGCGATTATTCGCCTTGCTTCGGGCGAATATGTGTTTGAGGAGAAATGACATGAACGATAAACCTTTGCTTTGTCTCGGCACAGGGCTTGATTTTGACGAAGTTCCGGCCGTTGAGCAGATCGAAATAATGAAATCTGTTGGATTTGATCAGTTCTTTTATAGCGAAACAAAAAATCAACGTGCCTGCGACGATGAAGCAGTTGCAGAGAAAGCTGCAAAAATCGGAATCGGTTTTCATTCGATTCATGCTCCGTTTTATGCAATGGACGATTTGTGGCATGACGAGAGCGGCGAGCTTGCAAAAATTATGGAGCAGGAGCTGAAAAACTCAATTGATAACTGCCATAATCTCGATGTGCCGATAGTTGTTATGCATGCGATAATCGGCATGGATAATCATACTCCGACCGAGCTTGGATTGGAGCGAATCGGCAAGATAATTGACTATGCAATTAAAAGGGGAGTAACGATCGGCTTTGAAAACACCGAGGGCGAATGTTATCTTAAGGCACTT
>CALBHM010000262.1 GCA_937892835.1 uncultured Ruminococcus sp.
CATTGTTCGGCGGCGGTTCTTGACAAGATGGGCAAGCCGCACATTGAAGCTTATATTGAATTTTCCAAGAAATATTTTGAAATAACGAATTCCGTCGGAAAGGAGCAGTATCTTGTTCCTTATCTCATGTCGTCGCACCCGGGTTCAACCCTTAAGGATGCGGTTGAGCTGGCGGTATTCCTCAAAAAAAGACATATCCGTCCCGAGCAGGTTCAGGACTTCTATCCCACGCCGGGTACAATTTCTACCTGCATGTTTTATACAGGACTTGACCCATACACAATGAAAGAGGTCTATGTGGCGAAAACTCCGCATGATAAGGCATTGCAACGTGCGCTTTTGCAATATTACGACCCGAAAAACAGAGACCTTTGCGAGGAAGCACTCAGAAAAGCAGGCAGACACGATCTGATAGGCTATTCGGATAAATGCCTGGTTGCACCGAAGCGGACGAACGCAGGCAGGACTCAAAAGAACGGCTTCAACAACGGTAAGAGATATGACAAAAAGAAGAAAAAATATTAATTCAAAGGCCGTAACGGGAATTATTGTTTTGATTATCGCCGTGCTTGCGGTGCTCGGCACAAGATACTTCGGCGATTTCAAGGATATTTACGAAGAGGCCGGACTGAGAAATACCGAGCAAAGCAATCCCGATAAGATGTATGTCAGCTTTATTGATGTCGGGCAGGGTAACTGCACACTGCTCAGATGCGGCGACAAAACGATTCTTGTTGATTCGGGCGAGGTTGGAGCGGCGCAGACGGTCATCGGCTACATAAAGAATCTTAATATTGACACCCTCGACTGTGTTCTTGTGACCCATCCTCATTCAGACCACATGGGCGCAATGACGAAGCTGCTTTATGAATTCAAAATCAAGGATTTTATCATGCCGGAGATTCCCGAGAAGATTATTCCGACAAGCAAAACCTATGAGAAATTTCTGACAGCCGTTTCCGATAACGCAGAGAATGTCATTGCCGCCGAGCCGGGCGAGACCTATTCCTACGGCGAAATGACAATGGAAATTTTCGCTCCCCTGCGTGATTACGACGATTTGAATGATATGTCGGCGGTCACAAGAGTGAGCTACGGCGAAACATCCGTTATGTTTACGGGCGACGCAACAACAACGGTTGAAAAAGACCTATTACAGAAGAATATTGATTATTCGGCAACGATTCTCAATGTCGGCCACCACGGCAGCAAGACCTCGTCAAGCGAGAAATGGCTGAGAGCTGTTAATCCGAAATATGCCGTTATCTGCTGCGGGCTGAATAACGATTACGGCCATCCGCATGAGATCGTTACAAAGCGTCTTGAAAGCATGGGAATAGAATATTTCCGTACCGATTTGCTTGGAACGATAG
>CALBHM010000263.1 GCA_937892835.1 uncultured Ruminococcus sp.
GGCTTCCGCCACTATGAGCAGAGTGTCAGAGTGGTTGACGTTATCGAGAAAGAGGGCAAGGGCCTGAACCTCACATGGGAGGTCAGGAACGGTATTGACCGTCACACAAACGGCGAGGAAGCGGCAACGCTGGAGGGCAGAATTGTCCGTATTGCCGACAGAATTGCATATATTAATCACGATATTGACGACGCTGTTCATGCCGGGGTTATGAAAGAGGAGGATATTCCGAAGGATATCCGTGATGCGCTTGGCTATTCAAAGGGTCAGCGTATAGATAAGCTTGTTAAATCCGTTGTGAAAAACAGCAAGAATGATATAATTCTCGGTGAGGATTGTGCCGATGCGTTCGCAACTCTCCATTCATTCATGTTTGAGAGAGTTTACACGAATCCCGCTTGCAAGAGTGAGGAGACAAAGGCAATCGAGATGATAAAGTGGCTTTATGAATATTACTTGAATAATCCCGATGAAATGCCTGAGCTATACATAAAAATAAGTGAAAAAGAGGGCGTCGAGCGTGCCGTTTGCGACTATGTTGCAGGCATGACGGACAGATTTGCCGTCAGCACGTTTGAAAAGCTTTTTGTGCCAAATTCGTGGATGATGGTGTGAAAAAGAACCGTTTTGAAAGCGGTGGTTAATGTTACAAATTAGATGAAAATCTATAGGGCTTGCAGGAATTTGTCAGCCTTCCCCTTGAGGGGAAGGTGGCACGACCTTGTGTCGTGACGGATGAGGTGGCAAGGTTTTTATCTATTTTTATATAAATCAGAACTTGATTTTTCCACCTCATCAGTCGCCATGCGACAGCTTCCCCTCAAGGGGAAGCCTGATTGATTTCTGCATAAAACAGAAAAGTGAAACAACATTACGTTGTAGAAAAAACAAAAAAGGAGGTTGATATTATGGCAATAAGCGATGAATTTCTGAACGAGCTGCGTGAAAGAACCGATATCGAGAGCCTTATATCTCAATACGTCAACCTCTCAAAGCGTGGCAGAAACCCCAAGGGTTTGTGTCCGTTCCACAACGAAAAAACTCCGTCCTTTACCGTTTATCCCGAGAGTCAGTCTTTTTATTGCTTCGGCTGCGGTGCCGGCGGCGACGCAATAACATTTATGCGCCGAATCGAAAATCTCGATTATGTCGAGGCGGTCAAACAGCTTGCCGACCGGGCAGGAATGAGAATGCCCGATGAGGGCTATGACGATACCATTGCAAAGCATCGTCAGCGGATTTTGGCGGCCAACCGTGAAGCGGCAAGATTTTTTCATCAAACGATGATGTCTCCGCAGGGCAAGGCAGGTCTTGATTATTTCGCAGGCAAACGTCGGCTTTCAATGCAGACAATAAAGCATTTCGGCCTAGGCTTTGCGCCTGATTCGTGGGACGCACTGCGTGAGCATATGCACTCAAAGGGCTTTACCAATCAGGAGCTTTATGATGCCAATCTTGTCAAAAAGAGCGAGAAAAACGGCAGAGTAAGCTATTATGACAACTTCAGGAACCGTGCTATGGTGCCGATAATCGACCTCAGAGGAAACGTTATTGCTTTCGGCGGCCGTGTGCTTGATGATTCGAAGCCGAAATACGTCAACACGTCGGACACGCTCGTTTATAAGAAGAGCAACGGTGTTTTTGCGCTGAACTTTGCCAAGAACGGCAACCCGAGCAGCTTGATCGTATGTGAGGGATATATGGACGTTATCGCTTTGCATCAGGCAGGCTTTACGAATTCTATTGCCTGTCTCGGAACGGCTCTTACACAGGAGCAGGCGAGACTGATTGCAAGATATGCCGACGAGGTTATTCTTTCCTACGATTCCGATGAAGCCGGCCAAAAGGCGACTAAGCGAGCAATTGGTATCTTCGGACAGACGGGTCTGAAAATAAGAGTATTAAAGCTTATGGGCGGAAAAGACCCGGACGAAATTATAAAAAATTACGGCAGAGAGAAGTTTCAAAATCTTCTTGACGGAGCAGCAAACGATATAGAATACAGCATTTTGCGTGAGCGTGATAAATACGACATTGATTCGATTGACGGCAAGTCGAAGTTTTTGACAGCCGTTGCCGATGTTCTTTCAAAGGGCAATCCCATTGAGCAGGATATGTACGCAACGAAGCTTGCCAACGAGATGTCGGTCAGCAAGGACGCTATAATGCAGGAGATAAAGCGTGCGTACAAACGGCGCACGAGGGCACAGAGCAAGGAGCAGTTCAACGAGATCGTCCGTGACACAGTCATGCCGAAGGACACAGTGAATCCCGAGCGGTCAAAGCACCTTAAAGCAGCTAAGGCCGAGGAAACGCTCATTGCCACGATAATGCAGAATCCCGATTTTTACAGAAAAATCAAAGATAGGGTCAGCGAGGATATTTTCGTTACCGATTTCAACCGCCGAGTGTGGCATGCGCTTGCAAGCCGGCTTGACGAGGGCAGAGGGACGGAGCTTTCACTGCTTGCCTCGGAGTTTACTCCGGAGGAGATGGGCAGGATAGCACGCTTCGCTTCAATGACCGATCAGCTAAGTAATACCGTCACGGAATGTGACGATTGTATAAAAGTTCTTGAAAAAGAAAAAAATAAGATGTCTGTTTCCGATGTTTCTCAGCTGAGCGACGATGAATTCAGAAATCTTTTCAAAAATCCAAACGGAAGTTAAATAAGGAGTAACGCTATGGAAAACAATGCAATGACAGCACCTTTGGACAAGAAAACCGTTCTCAAAAACCTCATTGAAAAGGGTAAGGCGAACGGCAAGCTCACAACTCAGGACATCGACCAGGCAATTCTTGATATTGACCTCGACCTTGAGGACCTTGACAAGCTCTATGAAACGATTGAAAATCAAAATATCGAGCTTGTTGATGACCTTTCAAACGTTGACCTTGAAAATGTTGATTTTGACATGGACATGCCCAAGTCGGCAGAGCTTGCAACAGAGGATGTTGACGATAAAAATCAGGGTGCAGATGACCCGGTTAAGGTTTATCTTAAGGAGATCGGACGTATTCCTCTTCTTACTGCCGAGGAAGAAATTGACCTCGCAATGAGAATAAACGATAACGACGCTGCTGCAAAGAAGCGTCTTGCCGAAGCAAACCTTCGTCTTGTTGTTTCAATCGCAAAGAGATATGTCGGCAGAGGTATGCATTTCCTTGACCTCATTCAGGAGGGCAATCTCGGTCTTATTAAGGCGGTTGACAAGTTCGACTATACTAAGGGATTCAAGTTCTCAACCTACGCTACATGGTGGATCAGACAGGCTATAACCCGTGCGATTGCCGACCAGGCGAGAACGATTCGTATTCCTGTTCATATGGTTGAAACTATCAACAAGGTTAAAAAGACCAACAGCCAGCTCCTTCATAAGAATGGCAGAGACCCGAGCGCAGAGGAAATTGCGCAAGAACTTTCAATGCCTGTTTCAAAGGTTCGTGAAATTCTCCGTGTAGCTCAGGAGCCTGTTTCACTCGAAACGCCTATCGGTGAGGAGGAGGACAGCCACCTTGGTGACTTCATCCCCGATGATGACGCTCCGGCACCGGCAGATGCAGCTTCGATTCTTCTTCTCAAGGAGCAGCTTGATGACGTTCTTGAAACGCTTACTCCCCGTGAGGCAAAGGTTTTGGCTCTCCGTTTCGGCCTTGAGGGCGGACATCCGCACACTCTTGAGGAGGTCGGCAAGGAATTTGACGTTACACGTGAACGTATCCGTCAGATTGAAGCCAAGGCTCTCAGAAAGCTTCGTCACCCGAGCAGAAGCAAGAAGCTCAAGGATTTCCTTGATTAATATTTAATTTTGTCAGTCTCTCTTGAATGGGAGACTGATTTTTATGCGTTATTTTAACAAATTGATTTTACTGCTTCTTATCGACGTTTATGCATAGCAAAACAGACAGTGAGTAATAATGGAAACGAAAACACCGATTGAAACGATTTTTATCGTGTCAACCGGTGTTAATTTTTTATTGTTGAGATTCAGATTCAAATCAGAACGATATTTTCATAATATTTTTACCGAGTGCTGTTGATTTTGACTCTTTTTCAAATATCGCATAGTAATCTCTTATGTTTGTTACATCATTGATTGAAAGCATGAGTCTGAGGATGTGCTCACGGAATTCGGGAATTGTGAGCAGTTCTACTGCTTTTTCAAAATCACAGCGAACGCTTCTTGTTGTTCCTCTTATCGAGATTCCGTGTTCAAGCACCATTCTTGTGTTGAGCGGAACATTTTCATTAGCTACTCCGGAAAGAATAAGTTTTCCGCCCGAATAGAGCTTGTCGATTGCCTGATTAGCGGCTATTCCGGATGCGTTTCCACCGACAGCCTCAATCGCAACGGACATTCTCGGGAGAGCATCAATATCGTTTGAATAGTAAACGTTTGCAAAGTCAAACATATCCAGCTTTTCTTTGTTAAGGCCTACAATATTAACATCGCAGCCGAAGCCGTATTTTGCAACGAGGGAGATAATATAGCCCATTATTCCGTCACCCCAAACAGTGACGCTCTTGACGCACTCATGCTCGGTGAAGCCTGCACGTCTCATGGCACAGCAGCCGACTGAAATAAGCTCGGAGAAAACGGCCTCGGGGCCGATCTCATCGGGAATCGGAATCATATATTCATGCTCAAGGTCGATAAGCTCCTTTGAAAAGCCGTCATAGTTGCTGGAGCAGAACTTGGATTCGGGACAATAGTTGTCGAGCAGGTGAGGATTGTTTCTTACGCAAACCTCGCATTTTGTTCCGTCGCAATCTGATTTTCGGCACGGGAGAAGAACGACACGCTGACCGCTTTTGAATTCTCCGCTCTTGTCACGGATAACAACACCCGTTGCCTCATGGATAAGGCTCATCGGGAACTTTCTTTTGAGTATGCGAAGGCTTCTGTTACCGAGATAGTAGCGTATGTCGGCCTTGCATACGGCGAGATATTCGGGGCGTACAAGCACGTTATCGTTCCTGATGTCCTCGACGAATATTTCAAATCTTTTAGGTTCCGTAATTTTGTAACTTTTAGCGAACAAAATTAACCAATCCTTTCTGCCTTATCTTCCGGCTCTTACAATGGATTTAACAAGGAGCAAATCCTCCATTGTTGTGATTTTCATGTTAAGCTTGTCTCCCATTGCCATGCCGATTTTAACGCCCGCCGAAAGCACAAGTCCGCAGTCGTCGGTCATAACGGGACGCTTGTCCTCGGGAATTGCAAAGTAATCGTCATAAGCTTTTCTGACAATGGAATATTTAAATGACTGGGGAGTTTGTCCGAGGTAAAGCTCTTTCCTCAGCGGAATTGAATCAAGTGTTTTTTCGTCTACACTTTTTATGATTGTATCATGTGCAGGTATAACCGTATCGCATGCACCGAATTCCTTGACCTTTTCAATGTTTTCATTAATGATTTTCTGAGAAACAAGCGGTCTAGCTGCATCATGGATAATAACGTAATCGTCGCCGCTGCATTCTGTCTGAATTGCATTAAGGGCATTAAGAGAGGACTCCTGACGAGATGCGCCCGCGTCCGTTATCCAGCGAACCTTGCGAATATCATAC
>CALBHM010000264.1 GCA_937892835.1 uncultured Ruminococcus sp.
ACATTGAGATTGAAACACCGATTCTTATCCGTTCCACTCCCGAGGGCGCAAGAGACTTCCTCGTTCCCAGCCGTATTCACAACGGTTCATTCTATGCTCTTCCGCAGTCTCCACAGCTCTACAAGCAGCTTTCAATGGTTGCAGGCTTTGACAGATATATGCAGATTGCACGCTGTTTCCGTGATGAGGATCTTCGTGCCGACCGTCAGCCGGAATTCACACAGATCGACCTTGAAATGTCATTCGTTGACATGGAGGACGTTCTCAATATCGGTGAGGGCTACATGAAGCGAGTATTCAAAGAGGCTCTCGGCGTTGATATTCAGCTTCCGCTTCCGAGAATTACATATAAAGAGGCTATGGAGCGTTTTGGCTCGGATAAGCCGGATACACGTTACGGCATGGAGCTTTATGACCTCAGTGATATCGTTAAAGACTGCGGATTCGGCGTATTCTCCAATACGGTTAAGGACGGCGGCTCAGTCCGTGGTATTACTGCCAAGAATGCTTTCAAGTCGCTTTCAAGAAAAGAGATAGACAAGCTCACCGATTCGGTTAAGGGCAACGGTGCAAAGGGTCTTGCATGGGCAAGAATCGCCGAGGACGGAACAGTTTCCTCATCTTTCGCAAAGTTCATCACCGAGGACGAGCTTAAGGCTATTCTTTATAAGGCCGGTGCAGAAGCCGGCGACGTTGTTCTCATTATCGGCGACGTTAAGAATTCAATCGTTTTCAATGCTCTCGGCGCACTTCGTCAGGAGGTTGCAAAGAGACTTGACATAATTCCCGAGGGTCAGTACAATCTCCTTTGGATTACCGAGTTCCCGTTCTTCGATTGGGATGAGGACAGCAAGACATGGGTTGCCATGCACCATCCGTTCACCGCTCCGATGGACGAGTGCCTTGAATATCTCGAAACAGATAAGGCTAAGGTTAGAGCAAAGGCATACGACCTTGTTCTCAACGGAATCGAGCTTTCATCCGGTTCGATCAGAATCACAAACCCTGAGCTTCAGAGCAGAATTTTCACTCTTCTCAATCTCACTCAGGAGGAGGCCTATGCAAAGTTCGGCTACCTGCTTGACGCATTCAGATACGGCGCACCGCCGCACGGCGGAATGGGTATCGGCCTTGACCGTCTTGTTATGCAGATGCTCGGCTGCGACAGCCTGAGAGATGTTGTTGCTTACCCGAAGGTTCAGAATGCAAGCGAGCCTATGACAGGCTGCCCGGCAGAGGTTGATGACCTCCAGCTTGACGAGCTTGGAATTAAGCTTAAAACAGAATAAATAAAGTTAAAACCGCTTTCCTTTCGGAGAGCGGTTTCGTTTATGCGGCTTGATTTTTACTGTATAAAAAGACGAAAGCAATTTTTACTGCTTTCGTCTTTTGTCGCTTTATTTTTTGAGCTTTACAAGGTCACGGTAGCTGATGAGCTTAATATTGTGCTCGTCAAATGCCTTGTAAATATCCGGGTCTTTCATGATGAGATATTCCCAGTATCTTCTCTTCCATCTTGCCGTGATTGCCTTCATTTCGTCGGTATCAAGGGCAGGGTGAATATATGTCTCACAAATTCCGTCCGGAATATCCGTAAGATATGTGATGAAATTGTGCTTGAACTCTTCATAGGATTCTCCGCTCTCAATGCTCTCTGGGAAAATGAGATAATCCGGCATCGGAACGTGATTTATTTTGCCAAACATGCCGGAGAAGCGGCAAGCCGCCTTGAAAAGCCACATCGGAGTGCCGGGAGGACACTGGGATTCAAGCGGTTTTGAAAACATACGGAAAGGATAACCCTTTTTGCCGCAGATTGCAAGCGTTTTCGGAAGCATTTTCAGCTTGCCGTTGAGTCCGTAAAGCGCACCCATGTGCGAGTCAACGTGTGACGGCTTCATGCCCTTTTTCTCGCAGTATTCAATCTGTGCAAGCGTTTCGGCACATGCGTCATCGTAAGTGCAATGTGCTTCAAAATCCTCGCTTTCCGGCCACATTCTGCCCTCGGGAGTTCTGATGCTCTTTCCGTCGGAAAGAGGACCCCACGGGAATTTGTCCATCCACTCGTTAGTGTGGGTGAGGTGGACACCGATAGCGTACTGCGGATGTGTTTTTGCAAATTCGATTGCTTCATCTGCGCCGGGACACGGAGCCATTATCGTTGACGAAAGAAGACAGCCGCTTTCAAAAAGATCCATGCATGCTTCGTTCGCCGAATGGCAAAGACCGAAATCGTCGGCGTTTATAATAAGATACTTACTGATAATTATCACTCCTGTTTTTTCTCATTCGGAGAATGATTACATAATCATACATATTTTACTATATCATACATAAAAAAGCAAGCACTTTAAATATACAAACCGCTTGAAAAATATAAACCGATAATATATAATTATAATTGTATAAAGTATTTTTGCAAAAGGGTGACGGCTGTGAGAAAATATGACATAACTGCCCTCGGAGAGATTCTTATAGATTTTGTGCCAGACGGAGTTGATTCGGTCGGCGATATGCGCTTTATCCGTAAGGCCGGCGGCGCACCGCTGAATATGCTCGCAACGGCGGCCAAGGCAGGCCTTAAGACAGCCTTCATCGGTAAGGTCGGCAACGATTTGCCGGGAGAGTTTCTTATCAAAACCGTCAAAGACTGCGGAATTGACTGCCATTATCTCAAAAAGGACAACGAGCATAACACCACCCTTGCTTTTGTTGAGCTAAACGACAAGGGCGACAGAAAGTTCAGCTTTTACAGAACCTACGGCGCAGACAGGTTTATATACGAAACCGATGTTGATAAAAAGCTGATAGCCGATTCAAAGGTTTTTCATTTCGGCTCGCTTTCATTAACGGACGAGCCGTCGTATTTCTCAACGGAAATAGCCGTTAAAACTGCGAAAGAGTGCGGCTGTACCGTGACCTATGACCCGAACTACCGTCCGCCCCTGTGGGATAGTCCCGAAAAGGCGGCCGAGCGCATGGCGTTTTTGCTTCCTTATGTTGATATCATAAAGCTTTCGGTTGAGGAAATTGACATGATAAGCAGACGCAAATTTTCTATTTTTATAAGTTCGACC
>CALBHM010000265.1 GCA_937892835.1 uncultured Ruminococcus sp.
TTTGAAAGAATGGCCCGAGCTTGTCGTTAAGGCTGACGAAGGCAACGTCGGCTTTCGTGCCTTTCTTTAGCTGATCAATAAGCGCATTTGCCTGTGAATACTGCTGTGTCAGCGTGTCGTGCTCACCCTTCAGCTTTCCGTATCGAATGTCAAGATTTTCCTCTGCAGCGGTAAAAATCTTATTCTGCTTCATCTCGCCGATGACAGATTCGATATCTTCGTCAGAAAGACCTTTCGCCTTTAAAATTTCCTGTAGTGTCATACTCAATGACCGTCCTTTCAAATTATGATTTTTACAAGTTACATCTTGTATTTGAATTGCTCTCTTTTACCACTGACTTTTGAAGTGGAGATATGAAAAAAGACACCCTTTCGGATGTCTTGAATCATTATTTTGTTGCATGAAAAAAGCACCTTGATTTCTCAGGGTGCTGTTGCTATAATGTCAAATCAAAATATTCCTTTTGGAACGTCTTGACTGTTCTTCATTTTTTCGGTTATTTTCGCCCGTGAAATAACATAAAATTTCTTGCATTCATTGCACCAGATAACCACATAGCCCATATCGCCGTTAACTTTCGTAGCATTGTAACCCGTGTCGTTACTTCCGCAAAAAGGACATAATCCAACCTTGTCGCATTCAGAAAGACTTTCTATATTTTTAAGCCATTTCATGTTATTTCTCGCATTCATTTTATCTGCATAGTTACGCTGTATCAGGATAAAACGTGCTTGATAAAATCATTCAACAAAGACATATTATACTTTTCGACATAGTAAATTACATCTGATCGCCAAGCATATTTTCCGTCTGTCATCATTTGCAAAGGTAACTTGATTTTATCTCCGCTTATAACATCATAACAAGCTGAGGGAGATACAGACGTAATCTTACCTGCTTTTAAATAATTAAGTATTTTTGCTTTATCTTCATTTTCATTTTTTGAAATTAAGGAATGAATCGACGGATATTGGTCATCGTTCATCATTTCTTTAAATCTACCGATTACAATCATTTTTTCACCCTCCTTGGTTTAAATAATTTCCAATCTCCGGAATTTGTATATTCGTCCGGACCTATTGTCATTTTACCATTAAAGTCAATAAACAATACATCTGTCGGTGCTAAAACGTCAACGTTCAAAGCATCTGCCAATTGCTGAGCTGCCACAGCTCCTTTTGAACCTGTTTCACATGAAAGCAATCTAACATTTCCACCGCGATAATTCGGATCTTCTTTCAGTATTTCTGCAAATTCCTTTGGTGTATATGATTCTATCTCATTTCCGTTTGAATCATTAATCGAAAACCCTGACCAATCGCCGTGAATAGCTATATCTTCATATCCGTCTATAGGCTTAACTTTTTTTGAATACTCATACAGAATATCTGATGAATTAAAATATCTTGATGCACTTATTATACCACTATTTTCGGAATTTGCAACACTTGCAGGCATATATTTCTGTCTAAACTCTTCAAAGTTAGCGGTCTTATCAAGTCCGAAATATGCCGCATGGTCTTTCAGCTCGTTAAGCTCGTCCTCGTCGAGTGCACACCTTGCACGCTGAAGAAGCTGACAACGACAATTTATAACTTCTGCCGCCCTGCCTCTCGGATCGCCGGGTTTCGTAAGTCCGTTTGAGAAAGGCTCGTTAAGCTCCCGTATTTCACCGTCAACTCTTGCATGTGACGGTCTTGTTCGCTTGTCGAGTGTTGCGTCCCATTGCTTCACGACATCAGCACCGTTATCCTTTGCCTTTTTCAGTGCGTCATACGCCGCCTGCTGACTGATTCGGTGCGCTTCGGTTCTCGTTATTCTCATTGCGTTATACAATGCGCCGCCGTTCATTCTTGCATAATTTCCGACCATACCGACAGCGATATTTTTCGCAATGTCGGAATAGCTCTGCCCCTGTGCAATACCCCGTGAAATATTGTTAGCAACTCTCTTTTTCAGCAGATTCACATCTTCGCCGAGCTTGTTATACAACGGCTTTGACAGCTTCGTATCGAGCGTTACGGCTTGAACGACCTGATCCTGATCTATCGGAAATATCAGCGGCACACCCTGACCGTGAATGTCATACATCGCTCCGACGAAACCGCTTTCATAAGATTTGGCAAGATATTCTGATATCGTGTTGAACTGATCGCCGTTCAGAGTATCGAGTATTCCGTTTATCTGCTTCTTGAGGGCTTCCTGGTACTGAATTTGATAAATCACACTTTGCAGATTTTCCGTCTCTGCTCTGCCCTTGAGCGCGGCTAAACGGTCATTAACATCGTCAAGAGCCTTTTTAAAAAATCTCATATAATATAGAAGTCTTTAATGTCTTTATCCAAGGGCAAAAATAGCATACTGTAATGGACACTGTGGATTGGTTCCAATTCCTACCGCCCGACGGCTTATTTATAATATGGCAACAAGACATAAAGTCCTGCGGATTCGTACGGTGCCAAAGAAACTCCACGGAGTATCATTATGATTTATGTCGAATTCGACGCTGCAAAGGACAAGCATGACTGCTCTATCATCAATTCCGAGAGAGAAACTCTGTACGATGATCCACGCTCCCGGTGAAGGGAGCGACAAAAGGTCCAGACGGTACTATATATACAAGATTATTTCAATCCACGCTCCCGGTGAAGGGAGCGACCTGAGCTGAGTTGTGGCAATGCTTGTACGTTTAATTTCAATCCACGCTCCCGGTGAAGGGAGCGACCGATAAGGACAACTATCAGATCGCCAAAATAGATTTCAATCCACGCTCCCGGTGAAGGGAGCGACCTTATGTTTCTTGTGATTCGGTTATTGATATTGAATTTCAATCCACGCTCCCGGTGAAGGGAGCGACAGGCCTTGTAAATTTTATTGTCACGATGCTGATATTTCAATCCACGCTCCCGGTGAAGGGAGCGACAAAGTTCCTTGATTCTCTTGTTACCGAGAATTTATTTCAATCCACGCTCCCGGTGAAGGGAGCGACGCAACTCAAAAAAGCACAAACCATTAGATATCACATTTCAATCCACGCTCCCGGTGAAGGGAGCGACCTCGGTCAAATCCTTGGAATATAGCTTAAGCTCGATTTCAATCCACGCTCCCGGTGAAGGGAGCGACGAGCAGTTATTACAAATGAGCTCGGCGGTTATATCCATTTCAATCCACGCTCCCGGTGAAGGGAGCGACTAACGGCTGTTGTAAATTCTCCCGGTGAAGGGAGCGACCATGTAACAACAGGGATTTTATCAAGGTTAATAATTTCAATCCACGCTCCCGGTGAAGGGAGCGACTTAACTGGGTTTTAGTTAATTTTAAAGATTTCGCTATTTCAATCCACGCTCCCGGTGAAGGGAGCGACTTTCGCAGGTTTTTTGATGATGTCGTTACGATTTTATTTCAATCCACGCTCCCGGTGAAGGGAGCGACAGCAAAAGTAAACAAATATTCAAAAAATTTTTATTAAACATTATTACTTCTGCGAAAACATAGCAAAAATATAAAACAATTTATTATATTATTGCAATCTTAAAATTACAAAATAGAACGATATGCGATTGCAAGTCGGTGCGAACCTACCGGGGCTTTTGCAACAGCTTGTACATCGCACTATAAAATCAAGTCGCCTTCCGGGTCATATGCAACTTTGCAACCGTATTGTTCTATCTTGCTGTTATAATTATTGCCGAGGTGATAAATTCTGATGCTATCCTCGTTTTTGTCGGCAATCTCCAAAATCTTGGCCCTTACGCTTACAAGCTGTGCCGGAGTTAAACTGCATTCAAACACCGAGTTTTGAACTCGTTGACCGTAATTGCAACAGACTTTTGCAATTTTATTCAGTCTTTTACGGCCGGACGGCTTGGTTGTGTTAACATCATAAGTAATCAGTACCATCATTTTTATTTCCAGAAAAACGGAGGGTATCCGTCTATATCTCCTCTCAGAAATCTTGCAAGCAGCAGTGCCTGAATATGAGGGACAAGCCCCCATTCGATTTTTTCTTCAAGAAACGGGTGGGTTATTATTTCCTTCTTTCTCTTTTGCCATTCAGAAAGAAATTTTCGTCTACCGTCATCGGTCAGTAATACTGCACCGCTTTCCTGTTTTTCAAAATCATTGCTGTTAAGGATTCGGTTATTTATCAGATAAAGAACAAATCTGTCGGCAAATACAGAACGAAGCTCCTCTTCTAAATCCAAGGCAAGGGATTTCCTGCCCGGTCGGTCTGTGTGAAGAAATCCGACATAAGGGTCCAAACCAACTCCTTGAAGTGCGGAGGCACACTCGTTAGCCAGCAAAGAATATGCAAACGAAAGCAAGGCATTGACATTATCGGTTGCAGGTCTGCGGTTTCTGCCATTAAAGTAAAAATCATTTTTATTTTGCAGAATCATTTCATCAAAAACAGAGAAGTACTCTGATGCGGAATTGCCTTCGATTCCACGAAGAATATCCGGAGATTCGGCATTCTGAATATCTTTCATGTATTTTGATATATTTTTACAGCTTTTTTCAATGGCGGCACAATCAACCTGCAAAGGATGATCTCGAATCACTCTATGCAAAACATATTTGGAATTGTAAAGCTTTCCGTAAATCATGTTTTTGGCAATATCAAGTGATTCATAGGGAGAATCGGCAATACGATATTGAGTTCTTCTCAACAATACATTTCCGGTTTCATTGTTGATTACACTTGCTAAAAATCGCCCTCTCGGAGAATAAAACGACAACTGGATC
>CALBHM010000266.1 GCA_937892835.1 uncultured Ruminococcus sp.
CTTTGAAATCAAAGATTACAAGCCGACAATAGAGGCGTTGAATACGTTTTGCACGATCGAAGCACTCAGCCGTGAAGCAGGTCTTGAAGACGGCTTCCGAAGCATTTATGCATCAATCGACGAAATTCATCAGCATCGTGACAATAAAATTTACAAGGCCTTATACAACGGCACACGAGCATTGGACGAAACACTTGTGTCGATGATTACAACAAGGGGCGACAATTTAAACAGTTTTTGCAAAGAGATGGACGATTATGCAATTAAAATTCTCCGTGGACTCAGTTCTGCCGAAGATTTTTTTGTTGACATATATTGTCTTGATCCGGACGACGATATTTGGAATCCGACGAACTGGGCAAAAGCGAATCCATTTATAGCATCAAATGCCGAAAAGTTTGAAATCCTTAAAACTGACGCTCAGACGGCTAAAGATATGGGCGGTTCGGATTTAAGGGATTTTCTCACAAAATCCCTTAATATGTGGGTTCAAAATACCGACGATCAATTTATTTTAGCGGATAAATGGCAAAAATGCGGCTCGAAGCGAACACTTGAAGACATGAGAGGACGCAGCTGCTGGGTTGGCTTGGACTTATCTTCCGGTGGAGATTTGACAACGTTTTCTCTCGAATTTCCTGAAGAATACATTTCCGAGCTTGGCGAAGCAAAAGAGAAATGTTATTTTTACTCACACAGCTATATGCCACGAGGGCGGCTACAGGAGCACATTGAAACAGACCTTGCTCCATATGACCTATGGGAGAGTATGGAGCTCATAACAGTCACAGGCGGTGCAAATGACTACAAGAACGATTACAAGTTTATTATTAAAGACCTTAAGCGCATCAAAGAAGAGTATGAAATTACATTTTTAGGAATCGGCATTGATCCTCATAATGCTGACGGCATCCTTGCCGAGCTTGAGGATTTCGGCTGCCCGGTTGTAATTATAGTGCAATCATGCAAATCGCTGAACGATGCCACAACGGACATACAGCTGCTTGTTAAGTCTGAGGACTTAGAGTATGATGCCAAAAACGAGTTGCTGACATGGTCGTTTTTGAATGCAAAAGTTGTCCGAAATTCTTTTGACGAAATAAAAGTCGATAAAAAGCCCGGAAAGCGATTCAAACGAATCGACCCCGTTGACGCCTGCATTGATGCCCACGCTTGTAAGTTGAAAAATAAAACGAAAGAAGTTGTTGACGTTGAAAACGAACTCGACAAGTATCTTGACCTTATGGGTTGGAAAAAATAAGAAAAGAGGTGTTGAAAATGAACATCTTTAAGCGAATATCTCTCGCGTGGCGGCGAGTAATCCACAAATCAGATAGGCAAACGGTTGAATTGAATAACCTATACCGTTTTTTAGGCATAGACCCGGATCAAGATGACAGAGTCTTGTCTGAGGCGACGTATTTCGCTTGCATGAAAGTATTAAGCGAATCAATCGGCAAGTTGCCGCTTAAATTGCTCAGATATAACGAGCGAAACGGAGTTGAAACAGCTCGCCGGCACCCGCTATACTACACACTACATGACCGTCCTAATCCTTACATGACATCAACAAGCTTTTGGTCAACAGTGGAGTACAACCGTAATCATTACGGAAATGCATATGTTTGGCTTCAAGGCGCAGGCAAGGATATGAAACTGTGGATCTTGCCAAGTACAGATGTCGAAGTGTGGTATGATGACGCTAAAATCTTAGCGGAGCAGTCAGATATTTACTATTTGTACTCTGCTGCCGGTAAAATCTATAAATTTGGTTCAGAAGAAATCCTGCATTTTAAATCCTCAAATTCCCTTGACGGAATTGTAGGAGTGTCCGTGCAAGATCAGCTGAAAATGACTATCAGCGGAGCAATCAAGTCGCAGCGCATGATTAACAGGATGTATGATTCCGGATTTACGGCGAAGGCGGTTTTACAATACACCGGAAATCTTAATGACGAAAACGTTAAAGCTTTTGTACAGGGCATTGAAAAATATTCCGTCGGAGAGCTTTCGAACGAGGGAATCAAGAATATTATCCCGATTCCGCTCGGCGCACAGCTTCAGCCGCTCAACGTTAAGCTCGGCGATAATCAGTTTATCGAGGTTAAGCAGTATACGGCTTTGCAAATAGCAAGTGCTTTCGGAATTAAACCATATCAGATTGGCGATTACACTAAATCGTCATATGCTTCCGCCGAAGCACAGCAGCTGAGCTTTTTGGTAGATACACTGTTGTATATCATCAAACAATATGAAGAAGAACTTACATATAAGCTTCTCACGCAGGAGGAAGTTAACACCGGCTATCATTTTAAATTTAATGTCGCTGTCATCTTAAGAGCTGATCTAAACACTCAAATACAAACGTTAAGTAATGGCGTTGCAAACTTTATCTACACGCCGAACGAGGCAAGAGCATTGCTTGACCTCGAAGCAAAACCCGGAGGCGACCGACTTCTCGGCAACGGAGCAAGTATCCCCGTCGAGCTTGCCGGAACTCAATATACAAGCAATCAGCCGGAGAGCACTTCTTCGGCTGATTTAAATTCTGAGGGCGATTCCACCGATGAAGAATCGACCGAGGGAAATAACGAGGGAGGAGGTAAAGACGATGAATGATGAAAAGTTATGCACGAATTTTGACGATCCCGAAGCTATACCCGGTGTAATTCTAAAGGTTGCCAGTGTAAACCCATTGGAAGCGACAGACGCTGACCTTAAGAAAATCAACAAGTACACGCTTTCGCCCGTTACAGCTGAGGATGTATTTATTTTTAAGGCAACGATTGCCGACAACGAGCAAGACGACAGAAATCATATGCCGTTTAATCTTAAGGCTGTTCAGGACCTTAAAAAGCTCTACCCCGGCAAGACAATGTTGAAAGATCACGTACGTCGTGCAGACAATCAGATTGCCCGTGTCTATGACACCGAGCTTGTTCAAAGCTCAAGCAAATTAACCGAGCTTGGCGAGCTGCACACGGAGCTTGTCGCGAAAATCTACATGATTAAGACTGACGCGAATAAAGACCTTATCGCCGAGATTAAAGGCGGAATTAAGAAAGAGGTTTCAACGTCAACGGTTCCCGAAAAAATGATCTGCAACATCTGCGGAGCGGACAACATGAAAGAATATTGCCGACACTGGCCGGGATATGAATACGACGTAACGGACGCCACGGGCAAATCCACAAAGCGGCGTTGTAAAATGCTGCTTGACGGAGCAAAAGAAGCTTACGAACTTAGCTTTGTTGCAATTCCGGCGCAGCCCCGTGCAGGTACGCATAAGTCGGTCGGCTTTTGCAAACCGATTGAAGAACCGAAGAAAAAAGATGACAATGAAAGCGAAAACGCTTTAAACATCGAAAAAACGGACAGACGCATTCTCGACCAGAGATTAAAATGCGCCGAGTCCATTTTTTATACTCAAAAATCAGAAAGTGAGGAATAAGACAATGAACAAGAAAATGAGAGAAATTCTTGCGAAAATCCAGGAAAAGACCGCACAGGCCAAAGCCCTTATGGAGGGCGAAAACAAGGATATCGCCAAAGCAAACGCTATTATGGATGAGGTTGACGCTCTCCAGAACGAGCTTGCGGCCGAGAAAAGAGTGTATGAAGCCGAGAAGTCGGCAGGCGCACAGTCCGCAACCGCTCCAATTGAGGATCATGCTCAGAAGAAAAACACAACAGCTTTGACGGGTGAGCAGGTTGTCGCAAAGGAAGTCCGTGCGATTATGTCGCCGACAAGATTTGCAAACGACAAATCATTGCAGGAATCCGTTGACGCTGACGGCGGCTATATCGTGCCGGAGGATATACAGACACGAATCAACCATTGGCCGGAAGCTGAGTACAGCTTTTTGAGCGACATCTCAGAAGAAATCGTATCAACCAACAAGGGCGCTCGCACTTATCAGGTAACCGCTGATACCGATGCATTTGTTGACCTTGACGAAAACGGCGCAATTACCAAAGAAATCACAGCACCGACTTTTGAACGTGTGTCATTTAGCATACAGGACAGAGCCGGCTTTATGCCCGTATCAAATGACCTCGTTGAGGATTCCGATGCAAACATTTCGGAGGTTATCACCGCATGGCTTGCCAAGGCGAACATTGCAACGGTCAATGCCAAGGTTAAGGCAATTATCGCCGAGCATAAGAACCCCGGCGAATCAACTAAGGGTGCTAAAGCAATTACCGACGGAATTGACGGTATTAAAAAGATTGTCAATGTAACGCTTGGACAGGCTTACAAGGGTACAGCTAAAATTATCACCAATGATGACGGCTTGCAGTACCTTGACACTCTTAAGGACTCTAACGGCAGATATCTTCTCAATCCCGATCCGACCGACAGCGCAAAGCTCACACTTCGCTGCGGCTCTGTTGTTGTGCCGGTAAAGGTAATTCCTAACGCCGTGCTTAAAACAGATGTCAAGACAGGTAACGGAGCATACACCCGTGTGCCGTTTATCATTGGTGACCTCCAGCAGGGCATCAAGCGTTACAATCG
>CALBHM010000267.1 GCA_937892835.1 uncultured Ruminococcus sp.
CTCGGAGGTTACTCCGTTTGCAGTTATCACAGATGAAAAGTCAGGCGTTAAGTATCCGCTTGCAGACTATCAGCTGCTCCCGAACATGGCAATTATCGACCCCGATTTCCACATGAGTGCACCGAAAGGACTTACAGCCGCTTCAGGTATCGACGCTGTTACACATGCTCTCGAGGCTTATGCTTCAATGATGGCAACAGACTATACCGACGGTCTTGCAATTCAGGCTCTTAAGGGAATCTTTGAGTATCTGCCCCGTGCATATGATAACGGCCAGACAGATATCGAGGCTCGTGAGAAGATGGCAAACTGCGCAACAATGGCCGGTATGGCTTTCGCAAACGCATTCCTCGGTGTATGCCACTCAATGGCTCATAAGCTCGGTGCATTCCACCATCTGCCGCACGGCGTTGCAAACGCACTTATGATTGAAGAGGTTCTCCGATTCAACGCAGCAGAGGCTCCGGCAAAGATGGGTACGTTCTCACAGTATGACCATCCGCATACACTTGCACGTTATGCTGAGGTTGCAAGAGCTCTCGGTTTCGGCGGCAAGAACGATAAGGAAAGCCTTGAGAATCTCATCAACGCTGTTAACGCTCTCAAGGAGAGAGTCGGCATCAAGAAGACGATCCGTGATTACGGCATTGACGAAAAGGACTTCCTTGACCGTCTTGATGCAATGACAGAGCAGGCCTTCGATGACCAGTGCACAGGTGCTAACCCGCGTTATCCGCTCATGAGCGAGATTAAGCAGATGTATCTCAACGCTTATTATGGCAACAAGCATTTCACAGAAGAAGAAAAACCCACCGCTGCCGATTTTGAAGCTACGGACGACAAGCATGATTTCAAGAAGGCTTATCGCAGAGCAGAGAACGGCAAGAGCAAAGAGTAAGGAGGATTATATATGAATTTGGACAGAATTATTGCGGTCAGAACCGATAAGACCGTCTATCGTGACGGCGACCGCTGCCTTAAGGTTTTCAATGAGGACTTTTCAAAGGCCGATGTCCTTAACGAGGCTCTTAATCAGGCTCGTATTGAGGAAACCGGACTCAATATTCCGAAAATTCTTGAGGTTACTGTTATTGACGGCAAATGGACAATCGTTTCCGAGTTCATCAAGGGCAAGACGCTTGCTCGCCTGATGGAAGAAAACCCGGAGAAAAAGGACGAGTATCTCAGCCTTTTTGTTGACCTTCAGCTTCAGATGCACAGCAAGACATGCAAGGGTCTGACAAAGCTTAAGGACAAGATGAACAGAAAGATCAGCGAGACCGACCTTTCCGCAACCGTTCGCTATGACCTTCACACACGTCTTGAGTCTATGCCCAAGCACAACAAGGTTTGCCACGGTGACTTCAACCCGACGAACATCATTATCACAGATGACGGCACACCGTATATCCTCGACTGGTCGCATGCCACTCAGGGTAACGCATCTGCCGATGCCGCAAGAACCTACCTTCTCTTCTGGCTCAACGGTGATATCGATGGTGCAAAGAAGTATCTTGACCTCTTCTGCGAGAGAAGCAATACCGCTAAGCAGTACGTTCAGAAGTGGATGCCGATCGTAGCGGCTTCACAGACAGTCAAGGGCAATGAGGCAGAGCGTGAGTTCCTGCACTCTTGGATCGACGTTGTTGACTACGAATAATTCAGTATGACCGCCGCCGATCGGTTCAATAAGCAAGCACGAATCGGTCGGCGGATACCTAAGATAACAAAACATAAAATAGGGGGATATTTCAATGAAGATTACGGTTTGTATCGGCTCATCATGCCACATCAAAGGCTCACGTCAGGTAGTTGAGCAGCTCCAGTATCTTATTCACGAAAACAATCTCGGCGACAAAGTCGAGCTTGGCGGCACCTTCTGCATGGGCAAATGCCAGCAGGGAGTTTGTGTTACCGTTGATGATGAGTTCTTCTCGGTTTCACCGGACACGGTAAAGGAATTCTTTAACGAAAACGTTCTTGCAAAGGTGTGAAATAAATGATCGTTCAAATTTGCGTAGGTTCATCCTGCCATTTGAAAGGGTCTGAAAAATTGGTAGAGCTTTTTCAAAAGGCTATTGCCGAAAATAAGCTTGACAGCGAAGTTACACTTGCCGGCAGTTTCTGCACCGGCAAGTGCAATCGTGTCGGTGTGACTGTTACTGTGGATGACGATGTTTTTACAGGCGTTACACCCGAGAATTTCAGCAGCTTTTTCAATGACAAGGTACTTAACAAAATAAACGAGGAAAGGAATTAACGGAATGGAATGTCTGACTCTGAAAAAATCCAACTGTAAGAATTGTTACAAGTGTATTCGTCACTGTCCGGTCAAATCCATTCGTTTTTCCGGAAATCAGGCATATATTATCGGCAACGAGTGCATAATGTGCGGTCAGTGCTTCGTAGTCTGCCCGCAGGACGCTAAGCAGATCGTTGACGAAACAGAAAAGGTCAAGGTGCTTTTGCAGAGCGGCGATCCCGTTGTCGTCAGCCTTGCTCCGTCTTTCATAGCCAACTATGAGGGCGTGGGTATCGGCGCAATGCGTGAGGCTCTCAAGCAGCTCGGCTTCTATGACGTCGAGGAAACAGCTATCGGCGCAACCATAGTTAAAAATGAATATGAGAGAATGATAGGGGAGAAGAGCCACGATATAATCATCTCCTCCTGCTGTCATTCCATAAATCTTCTTATACAAAAATACTTTCCGCGCGAACTTCCTTATCTTGCCGATGTACTTTCTCCGATGCAGGCACATTGTAAGGACATCAAAAAGAGAATCCCGAACGCAAAGACTGTATTTATCGGACCGTGCGTTGCCAAGAAGGATGAGGCTCAATATTACGAGGGCATTGTTGATGCCGTTCTGACCTTTGATGAGCTGACAAATTGGCTAAAGGTGCAGAACATTGAATTGAAGTCGGAAATGGATAACAATGAAAACAGCCGTGCAAGATTTTTCCCGACCACCGGCGGTATTCTCAAAACAATGAATACCGAGGATACGGGTTACACTTATATGGCCATCGACGGAACGGAAAATTGTATTGCAGCTCTGCGTGACATTGAAAGAGGCGGCCTGCACGGCTGCTTTATCGAGATGTCGGCATGTATCGGCAGCTGCGTCGGCGGCCCTGTTATGGAAAAATTCCACCGTTCGCCGGTCAGAGACTATGCCGCAGTTTCAAAATTTGCCGGTAAAAAGGACTTTGAGGTAGATTCTCCCGATCCGCTTACTATCAAGAAGAATTTTACGGTTATTGAAAGGAAGCTTCAGCAGCCGTCCGAATCGGAGATTCGTGACACACTCCGTCAGATGGGCAAGATGAAGCCGTCCGATGAGTTGAATTGCGGCTCCTGCGGCTACAATACCTGCCGTGAAAAGGCTGTTGCAATTCTTCAGGGCAAGGCAGAGATTTCTATGTGTCTGCCGTACCTCAAGGATAAGGCGGAAAGCTTCTCCGACACAATCGTACGTAACACGCCGAACGGACTTATCGTTCTCAACGAAAAGCTTGAGGTTCAGCAGATCAATCACGCCGCACTTAAAATTGTCAACGTTCGCAACGCCTCGGTTGTTCTCGGCGATCAGGTCGTCAGAATTCTTGATCCGACAGATTTTCTCAGCGTTCTCAACACCGGCAGAAGCATTCACGACAAGAGAACATATCTTGCCGAGTACGGAAAGTATGTTGAGGAATCGATTCTTTACGATAAGGAATACCATCTGCTGGTTTGTATCCTTCGTGATGTCACCGAGGAAGAAAACCAGAAGGAAAAGAAAGAAAAAATCAGCCACCAGACGGTCGAAATTGCCGACCGTGTTGTTGACAATCAGATGAGAATCGTTCAGGAAATTGCTTCGCTTCTCGGTGAAACGGCGGCTGAAACAAAAATTGCGCTTACTAAGTTAAAGGAGTCGATCAGCGATGAATAATCTTTGTGCTGACATCGGCTGGAAAAGTATAAATCACGAGGGCGAACAGCTCTGCGGCGACCATGTGGATATAGTTGAACAAAATGAAAATTCGACTGTTATTGTGCTGGCGGACGGACTCGGAAGCGGAGTTAAGGCGAGCATTCTTTCCACGCTCACCTCAAAGATAATCTCCACGATGATGGCGGAGGGACTTTCGCTTGAAGAATGTGTTTCTACCATTGCGGCAACGCTTCCGATATGCTCTGTCAGAGGGGTTGCGTATTCAACTTTCACCATTATCCACCTGATCAACAATGAAACAGCCGAACTTATTCAGTACGACAACCCTCATGTGATATTGCTCAGGGATGGCAAAAATTTTGAATATCCCAAAAATGAGCTGAGTATAAACGGTAAGCAGATATATAAATCTGTTATCGATTTGCAGGAAAACGATATTTTCATTGCCATGAGCGACGGCTGTCCCCATGCCGGAATAGGTATTGCCTATAATTTCGGCTGGCGCAGAGATGATATTATCAGCTTCATGGAAATGATAGCCGATCTCGGCTACACGGCGAAAACTCTTTCAACCATGCTTATTGACGAGTGCAACAAGCAGTACGGTTATCACCCGGGTGACGATGCTACAGCGTGCGTTGTTCGTGTCCGAAAGAGAGAGCCGATGAACCTGCTCTTCGGCCCGCCCCGCAACAGAGACGACTGCGACCGCATGATGAGCCTGTTCTTCTCTAAGGAAGGCAAGCACATTGTCTGCGGCGGAACAACATCTTCAATCGCAGCGAAATATCTCGGCAAGCCTGTCAGGGCAACGCTCAATTTTGAGCAGAGCGATGTTCCGCCGATTGCCGAAATCGAGGGCGTTGATCTCGTAACCGAGGGCGTTATCACAATTAACAAGGTTATTGAGTACGCCAAGGATGCGCTCAGCAGCAATGAGCTTTACGAACAGTGGAGCATCAAGCAGGACGGCGCATCAAGAATCTGCCGCTTGCTTTTTGAGGAAGCGACCGATATCAATTTCTATGTCGGCAGAGCGGTCAATCCGGCTCATCAGAACCCTGATTTGCCGATTAATTTCAATATTAAAATGAATCTTGTCGAGGAGCTTTCAAATTGCTTGAAGCAAATGGGTAAGAGGATTAAGGTAAGCTATTTCTAAGGAGGAAAACAATGCTGTATAAATTTGACACGAAGGTGCAATATCTTAAATATAAGGTTCTCCGTGAAGTAGCCCGCCATGCATGGAACGATACACTTTTGGATAATCTTCTTGAAATTCCGAAAACCATTGTTCCGGGCAATACGCCGACGATGCGTTGCTGCGTTTATAAAGAGCGTGCAATTCTCGGCGAGCGTGTAAAAATCGCCATGGGCGGCGATAAATCAAACCCGAATGTTATTGAGGTTATCGAAACCGCCTGCGATGAATGTCCGATGGGCGGCTACGAGGTCACTAATGCATGCCGAGGCTGTCTTGCACATCGATGTATGGATGCCTGTCGCTTTGGAGCAATAACATTTGACCAGAATCATGTTGCACATATCGACAAGACAAAGTGTAAGGAATGCGGTGCATGTTCAAGAGTTTGTCCCTACACAGCGATTATCAGCCGTAAGCGTCCTTGCGAGAACGCCTGTAAGATAAAGGCAATCAAGATGAATGAAAACAAGGCGGCGGCAATCGACAATGAAAAGTGCATTGCCTGCGGTGCATGCGTTTACCAGTGTCCGTTTGGCGCAATTACGGATAAGTCGTATATTCTTGACGTTGTTGACATCATCAAGAAGAGCAAGAACAATAAGAAGTACAAGGTATATGCCGTTGTCGCTCCGTCGATTTCGAGCCAGTTCAAGTATGCAAAGCTCGGTCAGGTTATAACAGGACTCAAGGAGCTTGGTTTCCACACGGTTATTGAGGCCGCTCTCGGTGCCGATATGGTTGCATATTCCGAGTCTAAAGAACTCGCCGAAAAAGGCTTCCTGACAAGCTCATGCTGTCCGGCGTTTGTAACCTATATCGAAAAGGCATTCCCACAGCTTTTACCGCTTGTTTCGCATAATCTTTCACCTATGGCGGCAGTTTCAAAGTATATCAAATCCCGTGAGCCGAATTGCAAGGTTATATTTATTGGCCCATGCACAGCCAAAAAGGCTGAGGTTCAGAAAGAATCCGTTGCTCCGTATGTTGATGTTGCAATGACGTTTGAGGAGCTTCAGGCTCTCTTCGACAGCAAGGATATCGACATTATGACTCTCGACGAGGGAGTGCTCGACAATGCTTCGTATTTCGGACGTATATTTGCACGCAGCGGCGGCCTTTCTGATGCAGTCGCTCAGGCTCTCATGGAGCAGGACATCAAGGACTTCGAGCTGAAGCCGTGTGCATGTGACGGAATTGAGGCTTGCCGTGCCGCCTTGCTCAAAAAGAGCAAGGATAGGCTTGATGCAAACTTCATTGAGGGTATGGCATGTATCGGCGGCTGTATCGGCGGTGCAGGCTGCTTGACCCACGGTGAACGAAATAAGGCAGAGGTCGACAAGTACGGTAAAGAAGCCTACGAAAAGACGATCACGGACGCAATTTCAATGCTGAAATAAGATTAGCGTTAATCAAAAAAATTGCATAAAAACAAGGACTGCGAATCATGAAAAACTTTCAATGAATTCGCAGCCTTTTTTGATGCATGAATTAATAAAAAAGCCGCAAGCCCTTGATATACAACGGTTTGCGGCTTGGAGCTACTGGTCGGACTCGAACCGACGACCTGCTCATTACGAATGAGCTGCTCTACCAACTGAGCCACAGTAGCATCTGCTGAAATTGTCAACGACAAATATTCTAATATATTTTGAAGAAAAAAGCAATAGTTTTTATAAAAAAAGTTATTTTTTTTAGCTTTGTAGGTTTTTTACAATGCGTGATTATTGTTCGCTCAAAGTTGACATAATCTTTGAATTTGGGTATAATGAAAACAGAAAATACTATGAGAAGAGGTGCGCAAAATGTCTGAAATTATTGTTGCCGGAGCAGGTCACGGCGGCTTGGTTGCCGCATGGAAGCTTGCACAGCTCGGCCATAAGGTTACGGTTTATGAGCGTCATGCCCGTGAGAATCTCGGTTATGACCAAAAAGACCCTGTGGATGCCGCATACTTTGACTATGCGGAAATTGAGTATCCCGAGGAGTGGCACGCTCCGAACAATGTGATAACCCTTGTTCCGATTGATGAAACGGTTGCGCCTATTACACTTCCGGAAGAAAAGGGTGCATCAACTCTCATTGTTGAACGGCGTGAGCTTCTGGCTTTTCTAATTGACCTTTGTGAAAAGGCCGGAGTGCACTTTGAATTTAACTGTGAGGTGCGTGAGCCTGTTGTTCTCGGCAGCCGAATTATCGGCTTGATGACATCACATGGCATAAAGCTTGCCGATCTTATTATTGATGCCTGCGGAATCGACTCGCCTGTGCGCCGCAATTTGCCCGATTTTACTCATATTCAGAAAGAGCTGGGCAATTTTGACCGACTTCATGTTTATCGTGCATATTATAATCGAATTGAGGGAAAGCCTGATCCCGAACATAGGTATTATGTTTATGTCAATGCCAACGGCTTTACATGGCTTATTACCGAGCCGGACAGTGTAGACCTTTTAATTGCAAGATTCGGCGGGGTAACAGAAGAGGATATAAAAGAGAACCTTGATTTTGTTTGCACAAAAAATGAGCATGTCGGCCATGAGCTTATTCGTGGCGGTAAGGTTGTTGATATTCCTGTTCGTCAGCCGCTGGCTGTTTTCGTTGCGGACGGTTATGCCGCAGTCGGCGACAGCGCATGCATGACAATTCCGCTCAAAGGCTCGGGAATCGGCTATTCGATCAAGGCAGGCACAATCCTCGCAAGAGCTGTTGAAGCGGACAAAGACGGCTTGTTTAACTGCGACACGCTTTGGAAATATGAGCATGATTTCTTTCACGAAATCGGTTTTGCCGCATGCACGATTGCGCTTGAAAAAAATCTTCTCCCATATCTTACAGCGAAGGACGTCAGCGATTTCATCGCCAGTGGCATTTTGACTGCCGAGGAGCTTGCCGAGCTTAACACGGACAAAATTGAATATCTGAGGAAGAACAACATTGTTTCAACGGTAAAGAACAAATTGAAGCTTCTCAATGGAATGCCCGAGCTGAGAAACAAGGGACTGAAAATTGTCGGCTGGTTCGGCAGAGAAAAGCTTGTTGAACCGCTGTTCCCGACGAAATATGATCGAGAAGACGTTCAAAAGTGGGCCGAACATTACAATGAGTTCTTTGAGTCGATCAAGACGGACAAATTACCCGGCGAGGATAATGAATAAACGATCAAGGGCTGTTGCTTCGGTGACAGCCTTAAATAATGCTTGAAAAATTGAAAGAAAAAATATAAAATAGTTTATATGATTTTTATGGGGTTGATAAATTGAAGGACATGAAAAGATACTTAAAAATGGCTGCACCGTACAGGCTCGAGCTGATATTGACTGTTCTTGCTTTGCTCGGTTCTTCCGCCGTCAGTCTTGTTATGCCGGATGCGGTTCGCAGGCTGACGGGAGCCTTGACTGACGGAACTGCGACCAAGGAACGTGTCCTTGTGTTTGCGGCGGTAATTCTGTTGTCGTACATAGTCAAAGCACTGCTGACATTCGTATCAAAATACAAGGCTCATGTTGCCGCATGGAATTTTGTCGGCGATATGATGCTTGATGTTTATAATAAGCTGCAATCGCTTTCAATGAGATTTTTCGGGGATAAGCAGACGGGCGAAATAATGAGCCGTGTCATAAACGATTCGAGAAACATGGAAACGCTTATCGCACACGCTTTGCCGGATCTTCTTTCAAACATTCTCATTGTTATAATGGTTGCGATAATGATATTCTCAATCAATCCGATTTTGGCGGCAATTTCACTCATTCCGATTCCGTTGATTTTGTTCGTGACAATGAAATTTTCGGGCAAGGTTCATGCTCTTTTCAAGCGTAATCAAGAGGTGCTTGCCGAGGTCAACGGAAAGGTTCAGGATAATATCTCGGGAATCCGTGAAATTCAGTCCTTCGGCAGAGAAAAAGAGGAATACATGAGCATGAAGGAGTATTGCAAGCGGTACAGCTTCGTCAATGTTCGAGCGAATTTTGTTGCCTCGATTTTCTTCCCGACAATTGAATTTCTCACGTCGGTTGGTTCGGTGCTCGTTATGGGAATAGGAGGAACGCTTGCACTGAAGGATGTGCTTTCGGTTTCCGACGTTGTCGGATTTTTCATGTATCTTTCGCTTTTCTATTCGCCGATTGCGGCACTTTCGAGAATCATTGAGGATATGCAGAATGCGTTTGCAGGCGGTCACAGAGTTCTGACTATTCTTGATATGGAGTCGGAAATCAAGGACAGCGAGAATGCCGAGGACATCGGCAGAGCAAAGGGCGATATGGAGTTTGACCACGTTTCGTTTTATTATAATGAAAATGAGCCTGTGCTCAAGGATATTTCATTCAAGGTCGAATCGGGCAAAATGGTTGCGTTTGTCGGTGCGACGGGAGTCGGCAAGTCAACAATCGTTTCGCTCATGGAAAGATTTTATGACCCTGTAAGCGGCTCGGTACGTCTTGACGGTAAGGATATTAAAGATATAACGGTTAAATCGCTCAGAGAAAACATTTCAATGGTTTTGCAGGATGTTTTTCTTTTCAACGGCTCAATTTATGATAATATTGCCTACGGAAATCCCTCGGCAAGCCATGAAGAGGTAATTAGGGCGGCGGAAACTGCGAGAGTGAGCGATTTTGTTTGCAAAATGCCCGACGGATATGATACAATAATCGGTGAGAGAGGCGTCCGTCTCTCGGGTGGACAGAAGCAGAGAATTGCAATCGCAAGAGCCGTGCTCAAAAATTCACCGATTCTGATTCTCGACGAAGCGACGTCGGCGGTCGACAACGAGACGGAAGCACTCATTCAGCAGGCGATCGACGAGCTTTCGAAGAGTCGCACGGTGATCGTCATTGCCCACAGGCTTTCAACGGTTATGAAGGCGGATAATATAATAGTCCTTGAGGACGGCCGTATTGCCGAGCAGGGTACGCATAACGAGCTGTTGAAGCTCGGCGGAATTTATGCAAAGCTTTGCAATGTTAATTCGGACAGAATTAAGACTGAAGCGTGATAATATAATATGAAAGGAAGATTACCATGATAGTAACAACGATTGATAAGCTGGACTCTTACAGCGAAATTCCATATGCAAAGGACATTATGGCCTTTATTGAAAACTTTAAAAAGACGGACATGAAGCCGGATAGATACGATATTCACGGCGATGACCTTTTTGCCGCCGTAAGTCGCTACGATACCGAACCTAGGGAGCAGAGAAAATTCGAGAGCCACAGAAAATACATAGACCTCCAGATCGTTCTTGACGGCAGCGAGGAAATGGACTGGGCGCCGATTGATTCGCTCAATATGACGGATAACGGATTCGAAAGAGGCGACGATATCGCCTTCTATGATGGCACTGAGCTTTCAACAATCACGCTCGGCGGCGATCAGTGCGCAATACTTTTCCCGGAGGACGGACACAGACCTAATATTATGCACAAAAACATCAATAATGTTCTCAAAATAGTATTTAAGGTAAGGCCGCACAATTGAAGCGCACGCCCTGCTTGAATATGTTTCCGCCATGCTGCACAAAACCCTTTTGACTTGCGTTAGCAAGCCTGCAAGCCTTTTGCACAGCCTGACGAAAAATCTTCCGAAGCAATTCGCACACTTCAGTTGCACAATCTCACCTTTAAATCAAAAACAATGAATAAATATTCGTTTTTTGCTTGACATATTCAGTGTAAAGTGGTATATTGTTCACGTCAAAAAAACAGAGGAGGACAAAACTATGAAAAAGATTACAGCTATTGTAATGTCATTAGTGCTTCTTGCAAGTGTTGCAATGCTTGCAGGCTGCGGAAAGAAAGACGATGTTAAGGCAGCAAAGGTTATTGCTATCGACCTTACTCAGGAAAATTATGCTTTCGGTGTTGATAAGGCACAGCAGGATCTTCTTGAAAAGACAAACGCATTTATTGACAAGATATTGAGCGACGGTACATTTGATGAGATTTGCGCTCGTTACTTCGGTGACGGAGAGCCGGTACTTGTTAAGTCGGCTGTCAAGGATTCTTCAAAGGATCAGCTCGTTGTTGCTACAAACGCTGCTTTTGAGCCGTTTGAGTACACTGTAGGCGATTCATATGCAGGTATTGACATGGAGATTGCACAGCTTCTCGCTAAGGAGCTTGGTAAAGAGCTTGTTATCGATAACATGGATTTTGACGCTGTTTGCCTTTCTGTAGGTCAGCACAAGTGCGATATCGCAATGGCAGGCCTTACGGTTAACCCGGACAGAGAAGCATCTGTTACATTCTCAAAGACATACTACAAGGCATCTCAGAGAGTTGTTGTTAAGGGCGACGATACAACATTTGATGATTGCAAGACAGCAGATGAGATTCTCAAGAAGCTCCAGAGCTTTGACGCTTCCGTTAAGATCGGTTATCAGAACGGTACAACCGGCGGTATGTACATCAACAATGAGAGCGACTATGCTTCAAACAACCTCAAGGTTACAGGCAAGGGCTACAAGAACGGTTCTCTCGCAATTCAGGACCTTATCAACGGAAACATCAACTACGTTATTATCGACTCTGCTCCGGCAGACAGCATTGTTAAGTCAATTAACGAGGTTGCATAATTAAAGTGGAATAAAAGCAAAGCCCCACTGAACAAGTGGGGTATTTGTTCTTTAAGAGGATTTTTTATGGGTAATTTTGACATCAAAATCGAAAAGTTTCTTAAAGCCTTTATCGACAATGGCGGTTATCACAACGTTCTTACAGGCTTGAAGAATACAATGGAAATCGCGATAATCGGTTTGCTCATCGGCATTGTAATCGGTACGCTGATTGCATCAATTCGTGTTCTTCCAAAGTACAGAACGCTTCCGAGAGTTCTCGACAAGATATGCTCGTTTTATGTTGCGATTTTCAGAGGAACACCTATGGTTGTTCAGCTGCTTGTGTTCTATTATGTTCTTATGCCCTTGATGGGAATTAAGATTGACGGATTAAATGTTGCGATAACGGTTTTCGGACTGAACAGTGGCGCATATGTTTCGGAAATAATGCGTGGCGGTATTCTTTCCGTTGATCCCGGTCAGCTGGAGGGCGGCCGCTCTGTTGGTATGAGCTATGCGACAACAATGTTTAAAATCGTCATTCCTCAGGCTATTAAGAATATTCTCCCGACACTCGGCAATGAGTTCATTACGCTTGTCAAGGAGACATCAATCGTTTCCTTCGTCGGCGCAATGGATTTGTATAAGGTGTTCAACGATATCGGAACAAACAACTATGAATTTATGGTGCCGTACCTTGTAATGGCGGTTATTTATATTGTAATTGTTTGCCTTATCACGCTTGGCATTAAGTTTATGGAAAGGAGACTGAGGAAGAGTGATAGACGTAGTTAAGCTGAATAAAAGTTTCGGCGATCATCATGTTCTTAAAGACATTTCCGTAACGATTGAGCAGGGCGAACGAGTCGTTATTATCGGACCGTCGGGTTCCGGTAAATCAACCTTTCTCCGTTGCCTTAACTGCATGGAGGATCCGACATCGGGTCAGGTTATCTTCGAGGGAGTCAATATTGCAGATCTCAGCGTTAATATAAACACCTACAGAGAGCGAATCGGAATGGTTTTCCAGCACTTTAATCTTTTCAACAACAAGACCGTGCTTGAAAACATAATGCTTTCCCCGTATCTTGTTGAGAAAAAGAAAATAAAGAAAGCTAAAAAAGATAATTTCCTTCATAAGCTCGGAATGAAAAAACATCCTTATACGGAAAATATTCCGAGCGCAAAAGAAATCAAGGCTCAGAAAAAGGAAGAGGCCATGACGCTCCTCAAGCGAATCGGACTGGAGGAGAAGGCTAACGCATATCCGTCAACGCTTTCGGGCGGACAGAAGCAGAGAATTGCGATTATTCGTTCTCTTGCGATGCATCCGGAGGTTATTCTCTTTGATGAGCCGACATCGGCTCTTGATCCCGAGATGGTTGGCGAGGTTCTTGAGCTTATGAAAGACCTTGCAAAAGAGGGAATGACGATGGTTGTCGTTACTCACGAAATGGGCTTTGCCAAGGAAGCGGCAACAAGAGTTATCTTCATGGACGACGGAAGAATGGTTGAGGAAAACACTCCGGCGGAGTTCTTCTCAAATCCCAAAACCGAACGCTGCAAAGAATTCCTCTCCAAGGTTCTTGTATAATCTATTAACAATAAATAAAAGCTGTCGCAATCGGTTATTCCGAAGCGGCAGCTTGATTTATTTTAGGCATAAAAATACGGTCATAAAGCACTCAACTTTATGACCGTCAATTTTTGTAGATTATTCTTCAACAACTTTGTACTGTTCCATATCAGCTTTGATAGCATCAAGAGATTCCATATCGTACTTCTTAACACCGAACTTCTCAACGAAAATCTCATAAGGAACGCTGTCAACGTATGTGTCCTTATACTTAACCGGTTTGTGCTGAACCTTGATGATGATGTTTATCGCAATGCAAAGAACAAATGCTGTAATTACAAGATAAATACCAACCTTAACCGAGCCGTCGATGATTCCGCTGAAAACGGATTCAATGTTTGCGAGGAATTTCTTGTATGTAACAAGCGATGCAACAGCCGAAACAATGCCGACGGAAGCGAGGGTAATGTTTCTCGAAAAACCGTGCGGCGAGCTTGAAAGGAAGCTGAAGATCAGCTCAAGCAATGCACAGAGAACGGAAACAACAATCGTTACAGCCGAAATGGCAAGGAACATAAAGCTTGTCTTGAGAACAGGTGAGCCTGCGAGAACAAACATTCCGTCAAAGTCGAGAGATGAAACAGAATTGTAAATCTCAAGAGCATTGAGCGTTGTCGTCTTGTCGAAATACGGACCGACCGCATGGAACGTGGCGAGCGGAACGAAGAACATTCCGACAACAAGTACCAAAAGAACAAGTCTTACGATTGCAAGAGGGGTTCCGAACATGGCGTCTTTGGCACGGTCAACTTTCTTCTGAGTTTTTGCATGCTCAAGCTCAGCGTTGATGGCGTCAACTTCAAGCCTTTCTTCAATCTTGTAGTAGAGAAGATTAACTCCGCAACCGGGACAGGTTGGTTTGATATCTGTAATCTTAAGTTTTCTTCCGCATTTTGGGCAAACAGCCATTAGGATTCCTCCCTTTCAGTATATAGGATATTCTAACACATATTTATTATAAAATCAAGAAGCTTTTTCTACAAATTGTATAAATACATTTTGTAGAAAAAATCAAGCTACGCTTAAATGAAAGCACCGTCAATACCGAGAGTTTGCCCTGTGATAAAAGATGACTTTTCATCGGCAAGGAAAAGTATCGCCCTTGCTACGTCTTCGGGAGTACCTATCCTGCCGACAGGAGTTTCTTCTTTAAGAGCTTCCATGGTCTCCTTATCAAAGCCACTGTTCATCGGTGTGTCGATAACTCCGGGAGCTACGGCGTTTACGGTGATTCCTGACGGAGCAACCTCCCTCGCCAGAGCCTTTGTGAGCCCGATTACGGCAGCTTTTGAAGCGGAGTAATGAACCTCGCATGATGCGCCTGTAATGCCCCACATGGACGATACGTTGATAATTCTGCCATTCTTCTTGTGAATCATATCGGGAAGAGCAAGCTGACAGCAGTTGAATACACTTCTTACATTGCAGTCAAACATTCGGTCATAGTCCTCGTCCGTAATATCCGTGAAAAGCTTGATCTGTGCAACACCTGCGTTGTTAACGAGAACATCAATCGGGCCGAATTCCTTTCTCGCTTCGCTGAAAAGGTGTTCGGCTTCGCTTCTTTTTGAAACATCGGCTTTAATCATTACAGAATTGCCGCCGCTGAGACTTATCTCACGACAAGTCTCAGCGGCTTCATTTTCACTTGTATTATAATTTACGATAACGTTGTATCCCTCTGCGGCAAAGAGCTTCGCCGTCTGTGCGCCGATGCCTCTTGCAGAGCCTGTTATAAGTACATTTTTCATTATTTCTTTTTGGTGGTTGTAGTAACATCGGCCGAAGCCATTGCCTGTGAAAGCAGAACTGTCATATCGGTGTAGCCCTTAACAGAGAAAATACTGTTGTCGACCTTGCCGGAGAAGGATTCGATTTCCATGATTGTAACTTCGTCACCGTCAATGCCTTCAAGACGCTTCCAGTTATTATCTTTATCAAAATAATATTTGGTTACAAGTCCTTCGCTGCTTTTATATTCCTCACAGGTGTATTCAGTGCCGTTTACCGTTACTTTCGTTGAGCCGACGTATTTATCATCAGTATTTGTGAGGTTCGACATCATGTCATCCATGCTTTCGATGCCGATCTCATCTGTTGTGGTTTTAAAATACCATTTGAGAGCCGGCATACACAGATAAATGTTTTTGCCGTCCATTATAACTCTGATTTGCGAGCCGTTCATTGTCATGTCATATGCAAACTTTTTGTCGCTTGTGACGCATGTAACAGGGGTGTCCTCGCCGGATGCAGCCTTGATTTTTGCTTTCAAAGTAAACTTACCGGTTTTTGATGTTTTAATGATAACATCGTCACGCAGGGATGTTTTCTTAGTAGATGTGCCATCCTTGATAAGGTCTTTCTTATCGGACTGGATGTTCTTTTCGTCAACATTTGTGAAACCGGACATTGCGTTTTCGGCTTTCGAAGCAAGTTCCGAAGCGTCTACAGTCGTTGTTTTTTTGCTGTCTTTATTCTCTTTAGCAGCTTTTTTGTCAGCTTTGGATTTATCTTCATCTGAAAGAACCGATGTTACCTCGTTGCCGTCCTTGTCGGTTACCTCGACATAAGCCGAACCGTTTTCATCAACCTTTGTCGGCTCGTCGCTGACATCCTTCTTGCCGCAAGAAGCGAATGAGAAGGCTACCATAAGAGCCGAGAGAACTATACATAAACCTTTTTTCATGATTGTTACCTCCGTAATTTAGGAAAACGACTGAAGCAAAAAACATTTTCCTTTGATATAAGCATACAACATTTTGCCCGATAATTCAAGTGAATTATTTGTTAATTCTTTTTTACGGAATTATAAATCGAATTTTGCAGCGAATTTCGGAAATAACGGCTTGAGATTAACGCATTTGTCAAAGAGCTTGTCAAACCGACCGATTATAAAGCCGTTGAGCGCAGTGAGGATAAGTGTTCCGACACCTATTCCGACAAACCTGCGGAATAAAACGAGAGTGAGCACGCATGAAACAGCGAGACACGAGAAGTCGAACGCAATTTTGAATTTTGTTCTGTCCTTGTTAAATCTCGCACTGATGCCCTTAACGAAAAAGTCGTAGACCTGCGGATATAAATACGTTTTGTAAAAGAGCATGACCGAGAATGAAGTTAAAATCATTCCGCCGATGAAGAGCAAAACACGCACGGGCAAGTCCATTGAACCGGGAACTGTAATATCGGGATTGAAAAGCGGAACAAATTTCCGCCAAAGGTCGAGCACGGCACCGTAAATCAGGCAGGTTGCGAATGAGCTGAAATAAATGAGCTTAACCTTTTTCATGAGTATGCAAAAGACGATAAAAAGTATGCTTTGCACGAGGTATTCGCCCTGGCCGAAGGTTATAACTCCGAGCTTTTGGCTGATTATGTAGGCAGGTGCAACGATCATCGAAACGCCGAAATTTGCCGCGCTGAGCATTGCAACGGCGAGCGAAAGCAGAAGTATTGCCGCAACATAGACAAACTCGCCGTGAAGTGTGATTTTTTTGGACATCTGTAACCCCTCCGAGTTAGATTTCATATAATTATATCACAAAACGGATATAATGCAACAAAAAGGACTGCCACCATTAAGCGACAATCCTTAATTTTTTATTCACAGATGTAGATTTCCTTTGAATATCCGTCTGAGCCTTTCGGAATGCGGAAGGTTGGCATCTCATAAGGCATAATCTCAAAGCGGAAGCCTGCGTCAAGACGGTCGCACATGATATATGCCGACTGCTCCTTGCCGCTTGTTTCGGCCACACGGATAATCGTGTCTCCGCTGCCGTCCTCGGCGAGCTTGACTTCTGTAAGAGCAACGCTGTCATCGCTGAGCTTGAAAGCGCTTTCGTCGGGAGCCGAGCTGCCTGTAATGCCGTCGGCGATTTCTCTTGCGGCCTCGCAGTCTCCGTCAAAGTAAGCGAGCCAAGCTTCTTTTATCTTCGCTGTCTTATTCTCGCCGTTGATTGCGGCGAACTTTTCCGCATCAACAAGAGTTTTTTCGATTCCCTCGGGCTTTACGCTTCCGGCAGGGAGAAAAACAGTTTCCAGCTCAAGGTGAGCATCGAAAAATTTATCCGCCAGGTCCTCGTATGAAATGAAATCATTTTCCGAAATGCTGTCATCGTCAAGATCGTTAATGTCAACTGTATCGGCTGTCATAACAAGAGTTCTGAAATCGTCTGCGCCGTGAAGCCACTTGCTTTCGGACTCGCTATCAAGCACGACTGCGTCAAAAAGTGAAGAATAAACTATCTGTGGCAGCATGTTGTTATAAAGCTTTTGACCGTGAAAAACACGATATTTTTTGCCGAAATTATCAAGGAAGTATCTTACGGAATAAAGGCAGCTTTTGATGAGTGCAATTTCCGAAAGTTCATCTGAATTTATCCATGCGCCGGCATATGGGAACCAGCGGTCAGCCTTAATCATATCGGAAATTCCGGCAAAAAGCCCGGGATCAATGGCCGAAAGTTCGGTGAGCTGATATGCGTTGAGACCGTTTACCTTGAGATTCGGGAAAGATTCAAGCTTCTGCAAAGCGTCCTTGACGGCTTCAATGCTGAATTCGTTTAATATTGCAATCTTGCTCATGCCTGTCCCTCCTCGTCGATAAATCCGTAGTATCTGCCAATCCAATAGGCATAGGTGTAAATATAGCAGCTTTCGATGCAAGTTCCCTTGTTTTCGCCCTTGAAAAGATCATAGGGGTTTCTGTCGTATTTTGAAACGTGTCTTTCATTCGGTGTAAGCAGAGCGGAGATTTCAAACTCTCTCTTTTCGTCATAATTTCTGCCGAGCTTAACCGCAACGTCGTGACGCTCGGAATTGATTGAAGCAATCAAACGGTTAGCCTCGAAATGGGTGAACCATTTTGCATCCTTCTCAAGGTCAATTTCAGCGTCGGGAACGCCGAGCTTGTACATGAAGTCGTAGCCCGGAGTGTGCTCACGCAGGATAAGTCCGCTCCATGATTTGAATGCGGCACGGTATTTTGCGAGTAGCTCTTCGTCGGTTTCGAGCGTGCAGAGCATCCAATATGTCATCAGCGCAAGCATGTTGTCGCCGTACATGAGATCCTCTTCGGGGTTTACTTTTTCTCTCATTGCGCCCTGATAGAAGCGGTCATAGTGCTTTGCACCGAGGTCGGCATAGCCTTCGGATATAAGCTTATCGTAGGTTTCCTGCCAAATTCCTTTTTCGCCTGTTATGTACATTGTAATCTTGAGATAAACAAGCATTTCGGAGGAATTGAGCGGAGCGTCAACATAGCCGATAGGGTCGTTGTCAAAATAACGCTTGCTCCATTTTGCCCATGTGGTCGGTTCGCCTGAGGATTCGCAGAATTCAAAGCCGTGGTCAATTATGTGCTTCGTCGTTCTCTTGCAAGCGTCCTTGATAAGTTCGTCAAGCTCGGGATCGTCCTCGGCAAGGAAATCGTGGGCAATTTTCATCTGGAGGAAGTGACCTGTAACCTCATCGCTGGAGGTGTCGGCTTTGTAATAAATATCATCGTCTGTATAGCCGAGGTCACGGTAAAGTGCGGCAAGCCTTTCGGGAACGGGATAGTCGCAGGGAACCTCTTCGCCGAGTCTGCCGCTGTTTTTTGCCTCGGTCGTGAAAACGCAATGAGCAGTTTTGCCCTCTCTCTTATAGAAGATACCGTCATCGGGAATAGGCTCGCCCGTAACGTGATATGAACGTGCAATGAAGCCCTCGGGTCTGCCGTGAACATACATTAAAAGCAGGCACGCCTCGCAAGCCTTGGTTGCGTTCTTTCTTGCATCCTGAACTCTCGGGTGATCCTTACCGAGTTTCTCTTTGAGCGTTGCGTAACGGTACATTTCGCCGATTGCATAGCCCGATGTAAAAAGACCGTCGTTGTCGCAGGCTGCATAAGGATAGCGTGATTCATAATCTCTGAATTCCTTGAGGTCACGCTGACTTACCATTCCTCGACGCATAACGTATTTGTTGGTTTCGTCAAGAAGGATTTCCGCTTTCTCCTCCGCTGTGAGCATAATCATTTCAATGTGAGCAACCTTATCTCTGCAAAGTGCCCAAAGGTTCATTCCGTCGGCAAGCATTGCGTCAACGGCGTGGTGCGGAAGGTGGCGATGTGCGCTGAAATACATGATTCTATCTTCAATGCTTTCACCGTTCGGGTCATAGCGTGTGATTCCTGTTTTGCCGCCGTACCACATGACCGAATTGTCACCCTCAGCCGAACAGGTATATTCGTTCTTTGCCGAGGGGAGGGGATATGGAAAGCCCGAAAGATCGGGAGCTTCACTTACTGTGCTGAAAAGAGCGGCAGGAATCTGAGGGTCATTCTTGTCGAGAAAAGTGATTTTTCTTGTTAAATGGTTTTTAAGTATATATGGGGTCATTAAAAGTCTCCTTATAAATAATCTCTGTTGAAACGCTGTCTGAAGCTGATTTCACCGTCTTTGTCTATGTCAATCATTGTGACGCCTTGCATCCAGTCCTTTTCATCCCAGCCGAAGTTTGAACCCATCGTATAGGTGTTATAGCCGTCGCACTGAGCATAGACAAGGTAAACGCCGTCATATTTGGCGCAGAAATCGTTGATATGGTCATGGCCGACAATAACGGCCTGGGTGCTGCCAAGCTCCTTGATAGCGTTGAACATTCCGCTGTTGAATTCGGAGCAGCCGATGGATTCATACATTCCGCCGTAAAGGATTTCAGCCTTGCCTGTCGGAACATAGTTGCCGCTTTCATCAAGCTGCATGACGTTCTCGTATTCACAAAGAGCAATGTGCATAGCCATTATCGACTTGAATTTGCCGTATTCGCTTTCAAGGTCAAGGATAGTTTTCTTATACCAGTCGATTTGATCTTTCTTCAGGAAGTCGTAGCATTTCAGCTCGGCAGGCGCACCGTTTTCAATGTTGTGGGTCGGACTTGTGTTTCTGCCGGAATCAAGCATTACAATGCTCTGCTGAATTGATGTCGGCGAGGAAAGAATATTGATGAAAAAGTTGCCGTAGCCGAAAAGCGACGGATCGCCAAACTTTGAAATGCAGTGGGGGAAACTGATAAAGTTTTTGAGCATGAAGTATTTGTGATATTCCTTTTCCGCTCTCGCCTCGTGATTGCCGAAAATGTAAGCCCAGTAGATGCCCATCTTTTCCATGAAACGGCCAAACTGAATACAGTCAATCTGCTGATGGTCGGTCAGCACAACGTCACCCGTGAAAAGAATAAGGTCGGGCTTTTCCGCTTCAACATGCTTTGCCAGCATGGAAAGAGACTTGTTGATAAGCTCGGGTTCGTCGCAAAGATGAAGATCGGTCGTTACAAGAATCTTGAACGGCTTGTTGACAATTCGGCCGCTTGTGTCGCATTTTGCGATGAATGTCGAATCGTCTGTTTCTTTAATTATTCTGACATCCGTGCCGACGAATTTCGGCTCAACGTCAAAAAGATTTTTGCCGAATTTGCCATTTGAGACAGCTTTCAGCCCATGTTCTGCCGCAAGCATGGCTTTGATTGAATTGTGCCTGACGAATGTTGTAATCGGTCTCATGTTTAACTCCTTTATTTTGTCGGGAATGTTATTTCGCCCGATTTAATTTTTGCGATGAGGTCTGTGAAGATGAGTTTGAGACATCTGAATACCATTTTAACACCGTGCGAAAGTCTCTCGGCAAGAGGACGTCTTGTCTCAACGTTAAGCTCCATTTCCGGACGAACATAATCTGTTGCCGTAACCTTAAGCTCGCAAACCATCATGTTATGATCTGAGACGGGCTGGCCTGCGAGAGCGTTGTAATCGTCATATCTAAACTCAGTAACCTCGAAGCCAACGCTTGAATTTCCACGATAGAGAAGCTTTTCCGCAGAATCCCAACGACCCCACGGAGCTCCGCCGTAGATTTTTTCAAGCTCCTGACGTTCGTCCCATGTAACGTCGTGGTCAAAATAAACACCGTCATGGCAGAACATTGTCCATGCCTCGTCGAAGCCCTCGCCTGCGATGAAAATCTCGTAAAGTCCTGTGCCTTGCTGGGTGTGGGTGTAAACATTCATATCGCCGGTGATTATTACCGGACGGTCAGCGGAATTTTTATCAATATAAGCAGCAAGCTGCTCGTTTTGCGCATGTCTCGCTTTTGAATCCTCAAGAGATCCGTTTGCATCGGAGTGAACGTCGTAAAGGTCAAAGAGAATTCCGTTGTAATCAACCGTGCATTTCATGAATCCCTTGGGAGTAAGGCCGTCATTTGCGGCATCAAGAATTCCGTTAAATGCCTCCCATGCAACACGTTCAACGTTGTAGATCGGATACTTTGAGTAAATATTCATGCCGTCGCCGACAGGAACACCGCCGCTGGTGTATGTTGTATAGGGATAGTTCTTCATCTGAGCGGCAAGGATTGCGTGATACTGGAAATCCTCCTGAACACAGATAATGTCAACACCGCTTTCATTGAGAAGCTGACCGAGAATCTTTTGAGTTTTTGGAACAACCTTTCCGTCCTTATCAAACTTTGAAGGAATCGGAAGTCCGGCAACGTTAGCCGACATAAACGAAAGCTTGCCTTCCGTGACGTTTGATGTTTCATCCTCGGCAAATGCGACTGTGCCGACAGAAATCAGCACCATGATTGCAAGTATTGCCGAGAGAATTATTTTAAAAGTCTTTTTCATTTTATAAGCACCTTACTTTATTGTAATTTCACCCGACTTGATTTTTGCGATAAGGTCGGTGAGGATTCTGTAAATACATCTTGCTGTGAGCTTGACAGTGCGTGCGATTCTTTCTGTGAGCGGCTCCTTCTGCTGCTCGTTGAGCTCGATTGCAGGGGCAACATAATCATTTGCCGTAACCTCAAGCTCACAAATCATAACATTGTGGTCTGTAACCACACCGTGACCGTCACGGTTGTTGTAGTCCTCATAGCGGAAATCTGTCGGTGTAAGCTCAACGTCGCTGCTGCTGCGATAAACAACACGCTCAACGGAATCCCAGCGACCCCAATATCCGCCGCCGAATTTTGCCTCGTATTCGGCATTCACTTCGGGCGAGAGACGATCCGTGAAATAAACACCGTCGTTGCAATACTCTGACCACGCATCTTTGAATCCACCGTTTTCAATCATTACCGGATAGAATTCTGCGTTGATGTCACAGTGCAT
>CALBHM010000268.1 GCA_937892835.1 uncultured Ruminococcus sp.
GGAACAGTAAGAGTCAAACCCATTCCGTCCTCATCAACCATTGTTCCGTCACTTTTCTTATAAAAATAATGCTCTGTTCCGTCACCGTCGATATAAACATACGGATATGTTTTCTGCGCATCGACCGTAAGACCGACTTTCGATGACGGCAGAAGCTGCTGCTGACAACTGAGCATCCAGCCCTTACCTCTGTACGGCATGACGGTACCGAAGTTTTCCGCTGCCATATAGTTGTTGAAAACGTGAGAAATCGAAGCCGGCGCACGGCTGCCTGCAGTTGTTACATCGTTATGGGTAAATACGAGGTTACCGGAGAACTCGCATATTGACGCCGTTCCTGCCCTGCCTGCGCTGATATCCGTATAGCTCCAATATGATTCAAGTCCTTTATTTGACCTGTATGTAATATAAAGCATTGGATAAGCCGTGCTTTGAGAATACTTTTCGCCATAAACCCACATATAAATGCATGAATCATTATATGATGATTTATTTTCGTTCGATGATCTCAGCAACAATCCGTTGTTTGCAAAGTTTGGATTTTCATACCAACGTTTTACAATGGACGTAACATTCCACTGTCGATCCTTGGCTCCTGAATTTTTTTCGCTTGCTTTCAGAATTTCAAAATCGGCAACGGTGGATTCGTAGGTCGGCTTCGTATTCCACGTTACTGTTGTAACGTTCCAACTTTTTGTAATGGCATGCACTTCTATCGCCGTATCGGGAGTAGTGTCCGAATACGCATCCATAAGCACCTGCTTTGATAAAAGCTGTGCATCAATTACAACATCACCGCGATTTATTTTCGGAAGATCAAATTTAATAAGACCTTGGCAAATATCTGCGTCTGTTGACTCTCTGCCGACCATCATCATCGGATCCGAATAGCGATTCTGATTGGGCAAACCTTTGGCAACATACACCGAATCAATTGTGCTTATTGACTGTTTTGTTTGTATCGCCGGGTCAATCGTTACAGGGAACGATCTTTCACTGTTGTTCAACCATTCGGAATCGGCAGAAATTGTAATTTCGTATTTGTGCTTGTTTTTTGCACTCAAACTGTAGCTGACCTTATCCGAGTATTCATAATTAGCATCAAGCATAAACGGTTTCGGCATAACAAATACAGTCGCACCTGTGGTTGCGTCCTTGGCATAAATACAACCATCCTCTGCCAAAGAAAGAGTAACATCCTTTACGGCAATCTCAAAGTTATATTCATAGCTGCTCTGAACAGATTTAACTACTATATTTTCCTTAACGCCCGAGCCGTTGACAATATATTCAATATTCGTGTCGGGCAAGATATTCTCATAATAAACCTTTTGACTTGCTTTTGAAGCAACAGTAATATCCTCAATTTTAGCTTTCTTTTCCTGCTTCATCGAGGAGTTATTTTTCTTTGTTTTGTTGAGCAATGTGAGGCTAACGGAATAGTTGTCCATCTTCATGCTCACAAGCTTTTTTGATTTGCATTTTTTGCAAACTTTACTTTAAACTTATTTTTCTTGGTTTCATAACCATTGAAATCCGACGCCTCATCATTACTAACCTCATCAGAGGAGTCAAGAGAATTGTCAATTTCCTGCCACTTACCCGTTTCATCTTTATACAGGACCGGGTCATTATACATTGTGGCTTTAACCGTACCGTCGCTCATCTTAAAATACTTTGTATTTTCGCTGTTGCGACGTTCAGTATCTTCACCGATTACGGTCGGCTCCTCTTCCTCCTGAGAAACATTGCTTGAATATCCGCTCTGTTCAAACTTTTCTTTCTCATCTTCAGCAGCCTGAGCAAGTACCGTCATCGGCAATATTCCGATGATCATCGTGACCGTCAGAATAACCGCAATCACTTTCATAAAAATGCTGTATTTTTTCATTATTTTACCTCCTCTGAATATACTTCTTTTAATTTAAGCTGCATTAAAGCCATGATTAACTTTAATGCAGCTTATGTCTTAGGTGTTATGCTC
>CALBHM010000269.1 GCA_937892835.1 uncultured Ruminococcus sp.
CTTATCAGCCTGTGCACTGATTAGAGAGCTGCATTCCGTTTTCGTTATATACCCTGCTTCTTCAAGCTTTTGAGCTTTGCTGACGGCAGCGGAAATTTGCTGGTCTGTCTGTTTGACGTAGGAATCATAGGTTGTCTTCAACAGCCAATTTTTCTTTTCGTCGTCATACGTTGCTTTGGTGACATAGTTTCCGCTGATTTTCGATTCAACCTTGCCGGCAAGGATCGAAATCGTAGTGTCCTTCTGCACCTCGGTCGTGACCTTGCTCTCGATTTTCCCGTCAAGTCCGCTAAGCTCCGTATTTATAGCCTTGATCTGATCCGTTACGCCCTCAATCTGACCGTTAACAGTCTCTGTCTTTGCATATGTCGCTTCAAAAGATTCCGCAGTCACTTTTATCTTCGCTTCAAGCCCTTTTTCAACGTCGGCTATCTCTGTTTCAAATCCGTCAACAGTCTGCGTCACCTTAGAATATTTTTCATCGGATTCCTTGACGAGGGCGGTGATTCGATTGTTGATGTGGTCGACACTCAATTTAACCTTTTTCATATCGGACTTAACACTTCCGGCAAGGTTTCTGTCCGTCGCCGATGAATCCTGTGTTCCTGCCTTAAAGGTTGAACGAATTCGTGATGCTGTGCTCATGCCGAGGACGTACGACATAATGTGTGTTCCGTCCTTTTTCTTAATTTGTATTCCGTCGTTGATATCAAACAAATAATCGTCAATAAATTCCGTCAGCTCAAATGGATAAATCTGCATGCCCTTTATTATCGCAAAAACTTTCGGCGCAAGTGCTGATTTATCATTTTCTGCAAGAGCGTTGTCGTTAATCTTCCATTCATGCAAACCGTTTGTTTCAACGTCTGTATCATCCTGATAAACATATGCGTCATCGTAATCGGCATGGCCGAAAGAGACAGCATTAATCGGGCCGTACAAAGGTTCAGCTGATAGCGTTTTGTATTTGCGTTTATCTGCATATGATCCACTGGGATAGGTTTTTCCCGATTCGGTAACCGTGCTCTTATATGACGGCCTTGTAAACATAAGGCTTTGTCCATCACGAGATATTATCGGTATACATCCGCTTAACTCGGCAATCCATGCAATCACCTGTCTGTCGGTTGTGTCCTCGGGAGTGCCGACAGCCTCGGTAAATCGGTAAGAAATGATATTGGCCTTTGTTGCGGCGTTGATTGACAATCCATGCTTTGCACAAATCTTTTCCGCTACGGTTGAAATAACTGTGTCGGCAGGGATAACACCATTACCGTATACATTTGCGAATGGAGAATCAAATAAACGTGTACGGTCTGTGCCTTTGAACTGGATTGTACGTTTGGTCGAATTATTCGTCACATCTTCGCCGTCAGCATAAAATAAACCCATTGGAACCCACACCGTTTTTGTGTCGCTGATATCAAGTCCACGATAAACCTGAACCTCCTTACCGTTGAGGTTCAAGCTGCCGTCGAGGTTGTAAATCTCAAATTCACACGTCTTTGCCGGAAAGCCGCCTATCATTTTCTCCGTCTCATGCGTAATTTTTGGAAATGAAACAAGGTGTTCTAATCCCGTATACGTTTTTCCGTCAACCACAATCTTTGATCTCGGTTTTCGGATTATGCTGTCTTTTATATAAGTCAGATAATCTCCGCCCGGATTATACATATGTCATTCCTCCTTAAACCGGTATCGTCTGAATAAATCGCAATTCAAACGGCTCGACGATGAGCTCGCCGCTGTTCGTCATGTACTTTGTTTTTATTGCGTCCGAAACGGGATACATGGTTCGTGTGATCCTTGTTCCAGTGTGCAAATCATAATAATTGACCGTGCAGGTTTCATAATGTCTGACGGTCAGAATTGTTCTTATGTCGGCTTCGGTCAGCCCTTCACCCTGAAAAGAAAGAGAGATTTTATCCCTCTCAGGTAAAACCTCTCTTATCATTACATTTTCATCGGTTGCGCCGCTGCCGTCACCGTCGGTCTGCGGATATTCCCAGCTTATTTGATCGGCTTTGAGCTTAATAACTCCGTTGACCTATACTTCGTATTTATCCATATGCAACGCTCCTTTATATCTCAAGAAGAATACGACCCTCGGCTATCTGAGCTTCATTGATCTGCTTAATGACCGTTCTTCCGTCGGGATATTTGATGAGCAGCTCAATTTGCAGCTTAACGGTCTGTATTCCGTTGTTTACGGCAGCGCCCATTTCCTGCATTGCAAGCTTGACCTGTTCCCTGATTTTCGATTCGGGAGTAACGATTTCGCCCTCTCGCTTGTTATCACCCACGACTGCAAGCGTCGGATTGTTGGCTTTGAGATAGCCGCCTGTTGCAAGCTTCGGGATAGACAACTCACGAATTAAGGAAATATTGACGCCCGGTATCTTATTGATAATGCCGATTGCCCTGTTGATTGACCGAATGAAACCGTTAATCGTGTTCTCGGCAAACGATATGATTGAATTAACAACCTTTTTAAATGCTCCGCCTATGGCATTACCTATGCTTGTGCCGATTGACGTAAACTTTGATTTGATTGTATTCCATATCCCACCGAAGAACGAACCGACACCCGAAAAGACGTTTTTAACGGCCTGCCATGCTTGGCTGAAAACATTTTGGAAGAACGTCTTAACGTTGTTGAAAATGTTGGTAATGCTCGTCCACAGATTTCGGAAGAAGTTTGCTATCGGGTCAATAACCGAGGTTTTGAACCAATTTGAAACCTTTTCCCATGTAGCCTTGATAACGTCCCATGCGGCAACAGCAGCTGCTTTGATTTCGTCCCAATGCTTAATACAAACAAGTATTATTGCAACAAGAGCAACAATTCCGGCTACTACAAAAGCTGCAGGATTCGCATTCATAACAGCATTAACAACTGTTTGTACTGCCGCATATGCTTTTTGTGCTGCAGAAATCGCTTTCGTTGCAATCTCATATGCTATAACACCGGCTGTAACCAGTCCTATCGCATATGCTACACCCTCAAGAATTGGCTTTCCGTCAGTTTTCAGCCAATCAAGAACATCGTTGAAGGACGATAACTTATCATTAACGCTTTGCAATCCGCTTTCGGCACTCGGGACAAGACCCTCTATCAGATCAGCATACAGGTCAGCAATATATCCGATAATAATTGATATTATTTCAACTATATTACCGACAATATTCTGAATATTATTAAACAATTCGCTTCCGCCGTTATCCCAAATCTCCTTGAGCGCATCCGATATTCTCTTTGCGGCATTGGTGACTTTTTCAAAGCATTCCGTTATTGCCGAAGCAAACGATGCGCCTCTTTCACTCTGCCACCAATCGGAAATACATTTACCGACATCATCAACGATATACAAAACATTATTGATTACATCTGCAATGTTCTGAATAATCTTATCGCCTGTGGAAGCGTTTTTCCATGCCTTGGTAAATGCACCTGCCACATTGCCGACAGTATCAAAAATTCGTGTAACAATGCTCAAAATAAGCTCAAGCGTTTGTTGAGCTGTGCCGTTATTCCAAATCTCCGCAAAGCTCAGCTTTATTGCTCCGCAAAAATCTTTGATTTTCTGAAAAGCAGAATGAATAGAATCAACAAGAGGTTTGCCCTTACTGTTCCATGCTGCTACCAATGGGTCAAAGAAACTGCTCAGCTTTGCCGATGCGGAATCAAGGCTGTCGCTGAGTGCAGAGCTATAGCCAGAAGCAGCACCTGCACCTCCGCCTAAAGCACTGCCCACATCGGAACCACTGCCGCTGTCCGTATCGGTCTTACTCAGCGTGTTGATTTCGTCGTATGCAGCAAAGGCATTTTTGACCTTTTTTGCCGCCTTTTCCGCCGCTGTGCCCGTCGACATTATGTCGCTTGCGGCATCAACCGCCGAACCCGAAAGCCCCGACATTGCCGCCCCCGCTCCGGCTGTGGCCGTTGCGACAGAGCCGCTGAACAGGCTCGCTATTGCACTTGCTGCCCTGTTTGCATACTCAATAAGCGTGTTAAGCTGCTTTAGCAGCGGTGTCAGTGCTGTAATCAACAGCTGACCGATGTTTGATTTCAGCGAATCAAAGTTTAGGGATAGTATTCGCACCTGATTCGCCCAGGAATCAGATGTTCGTGAAAAGTCACCCTGTGCATCGGCAGTTACGGATAGCAGATAGTTATACCGCAACAGTGCTTGATCTGCCTGTGACATCTTCTGATAAGCAGTAGTAATGCCTTTTGACATTGCGTAGGCTTCCAAATTAGCCACCGACATATTTATACCGAGCTGTTTCAAGGGTTCGGTTTCGCCCGAAATTCCCGATCTTATCTTTGTAAAAGCATCGTCAACATCAAGATTGTAGAACGACGCAAGGTCGCCGGCAAGTTCGGTTATTTTTTGCGACATGTTCAGTGACGCATCTGTCGTCAAGCCCATTGACTTGAGCATTGCACCCATTGTGCCGCTGTATTGTTTTGCCGACAGCTCGGATATGCCGAATGCCGACGCTGTTGTTTTCGCCCACGCATTGATCTTGCTTGCTCCCTGACCGAATGTAACGTCAACAACGTTCTGCACTTCCGTCAGATCGGAACCGAGATCAATGCATTCCTTTGAAAAGGCCGTTATCGCTTTAACCGAAAAAGCAGTTGCCGCCGCAACACCGATTTTCTTGAAAGCGCCTGTAAACGCCGACGAAATACCCGTAGCGGACTGTCCGCAGGTTTTCTGTGCCGACTTTGCCGCGGCAAAAACGTCCTTTTTAAATTGGTCTTTATTCAGCTGGAGCTAAAAAGTGAGCGTACCTACATTTGTTCCCATTTTATCACCCCGCTAATGATTTCATCATCTGCTGGAACTGCTCAAGCGATATTGTAATCTGCGGCTTTTGGTTCTGAGAAGCCTTAAACTTCTGCCATTCCGAGCGGATTTTCTTTTCCTGCACCGTCATACGTTCAATCGTTTCACGGTCGGTTTCCGCCCTTATCCTCACAGCCTCACCGAGAGGTGTATCGCCCATAATTCCAACAAGTAATTTTCTGTATTCCGAGACCGAAATATCTTCCTGCATCAATCGTATTCCGTACTGTTTGGCAAAGCTTGAAATAATCAAGGCTTCGTCAAAATCTTCATCGTAATACGATTCTTCGGTCAGTTTTTTCTTTCTCTTGCCGCCTTTTTGAGTTCGTCGTAGTCCTCACCTGTAATAGCGGACATGATAAAGAATGTGAGATTTGTAAAATCGAGGACGGAAAGGTCCTTGTTGTTGAGGATTTCGTCGGCATTCTCCTTGCCGAGAGCCAGTCTGATGATTTCCTCGTCCTTATCAATAATGCTGTCGTCACTCTGAACAGCTTCAATCTTCTTCCATGTAGAACGGCGATCGTCAACCGTATAGAGCTTATCGCCGATTTTAAGTGACGGGTGATTGTCGCCCGAAAGAATTGCGCCCTTTGTATCAATGATTTTCATAAAAAAAACTCCTTTAAAATATAATCGGGGACAAGTTACCCTGCCCCCCTTGTTTTTTAGTTAGATTCCGTTTCGGAATCGACAGTTCCGCTCTCATCGATTGAGCTTGTACCTGCTGACGCCGTATATGTCGGCTTACCGTCGGATACAAGGTCAACCTCAAGCGGTGCAACATTTGTTGAATCCGCACCCGCAACGCTCTTTACCTGAATTACACACGGTACAACAAGAGTGTCACCGTTCGGGAATGTAATTTTATATGTGGAATTACACGCCTGACCGTTTGTCCATGCCTTGCTTGCAATATAATCGTTGCCAGGGTCGCCGATATTTCTCTTGCCCGACATTGATATCGTAATAGACTTAGCTGTCGCAAGTGCTCTCTGCCAGCCCTTAGCCTCCAACGGATTCCATGTTTCAACCCCTGTGTCAACGGATATTGACGCTGATTCCATATCGGCAATGGTAACATAATCACTATTTGACGGATTTGTTGCACGTGAACTTACTGAACTTTTATCAATTTTAAAGTCCATTTCGTTTACAGGAAATACGCCTTTAAATTCTGTAGCCATAATCAATCACCTTTCTTTGTAATATATAAATCAAATTCAAGCGAATTTTCACATATACCCTGATCATCGGTACCCAAATCAATGGGTGCGTCATACGGCGATATAACGAAAACACGCTCATTATTAAGGTCAAATGTTTTCTCGTCAAAGAAATCGTAAATCTCTTTGGCTTTCTCTGCCGCCGCCTCGTAATTCTTGCCGAAGCGCAGCAAAATTGAAATCGGCAGCACGGTATATGACCTGTTACCTTTGCCGCCGATCGTGTTAATTTTCGGACGTGAAACCTTTGAATGATAAAAGCACACTGCCCGTTCCTTGTTCTTGTCAATCTTTCCGACGGAGATGCTTTCTTTCCACGGAAAATCCGACTTGAAATAATCTCTCAAATCCGAAAGTGTCATTTTATCCTCCTAAACGTTTCATTCCGCTGTGCATTCGTTTTTCAAATTCCCGCTGTGCAAAATCCTGTTTTTCTCCCGTTATATACGGTTCAAACCATTTGCCACCTGCTTTGGCGTTATCATCATGGCTGAAATTATATTCTGGATGAAAATATAAACGCCTTGCATACGGTGTATCGGATACAATGCTGACCTTGAAATCCTTTGCCTGGCTTTTATCAACGAAAGTAGAACGGTTTTGAAGCGCTCCGGTCTTAAACGGCATTGTTTGAGACTGTTGAACATCCGTTTTTATGGCATCCGCCGTTTTTACAAGAGCCTGCGCCGCAATATCCTCTATTGCCGCCAAATTTCTGTGGTTGATTTTCACCTTAACGTTCAATCACATCACCTCAAATTCCGTGTGATGCACCGTGCCGTCGGGATTTCTCGGACGTGCGGCAGAATATATCTGCATTGTCCGTCCGTTGATCGTCACCGTGCCGCTTGATAAGATAGGCAACGCAGGGGCAAAATCGCCCTTGACGATAACCATTCCTGCAAGCGTTACCCTCTTGCCGTCAGCCGTAAACACCGTCTTTGATGCTTCGTCGAATATGCACTTCATCGGTTCGGTCTTATACACGACCGTTTCGCCGTCCTCGTTCAGCTCCTCCGTATCAACAGAAATAACACATTCATTATTGAGCAGCCAATCGGGAAAGCCGAGCCTTTTAACTCTCCTTGCCATATCAAGCACCTCGCCATGTAAGCCCCGATTTTCTGAGCAATGCAAGAGCAGTCGGGTTCATATGATATTTGCTTGACGTGCTCTCCTGCTGTCCCTGTGTGACACTCAGTTTGCCGACGGTATAGCTTGATACATCGGTTTCATCATAGCCGTTCTCGACGATATACTGTGCCTGATAGCAGGTCGCTTTGCGTATGCACTCGCGCTGAAACGGAGTGAGATTATCAAATCCCACCCCGTTAATTCGTCCGAAAGTCATTTCATCAATCTTGACAGAGGCTAACTCCAAATTATCCTCTATCTCTTTTGTTTCGAGGATATCGTCCTCACCGATTATATTTCGATAATCCGAAAAGTCAGCATAAGCCATGTTGATTACTCCTTAAGCCTCAACGTCAACGTAAAGGCTGTCAATCTTGTTGTTCTTGCCGTTCGGGAAAGTAAAGACATCCGAGAACGCTCTGTTCTGATAAAGATAGCAGTCGCCCTGAGTGTGTCCGCCCGGTGCAAAGTAATAAATGCTCGAAAGCTTCGGCACAAACTTGGTTGTGAGCGGTGAAGCAATGAGGACATTGATCTTCTTCGAACCCTCAACGGCAGGCTTTGTCATTTCGTAATAGGTCGAAATCGAGCCAACTGCGGGAGACTTGACCGCTGTATAT
>CALBHM010000270.1 GCA_937892835.1 uncultured Ruminococcus sp.
CCCGTTGTTTATGATACGATTCAGGCCGGTATTGCAAGAGATGCGGATATCATTATCTGCGACACAGCCGGACGCTTGCACAATAAAAAGAACCTTATGGACGAGCTTGCCAAGATTTACAGAATCATAGATAAGGAGCTTCCCTACAACGACCGTGAAAGCCTGCTTGTTCTTGACGCTACAACGGGTCAGAACGCAGTCAATCAGGCAAGAGACTTCAAAAATGTATGCGAAATCACAGGTATTGTTCTCACGAAGCTTGACGGAACTGCCAAGGGCGGCGTTGTGCTTGCGATAAAGAACGACCTTAAGGTTCCGGTTAAATTTGTCGGCGTCGGCGAAAAGATAGATGATCTTCAGCCGTTCAATCCCAAGGCGTTTGCCGACGGACTCTTTGATAACGAGGTCAAGCACGACGAGGAAAATATGTTTATGGACGAGGAATCGGAGGAAAAGCCGACGGAGGAAAAAGCGGAATGAAACTTCTGATTGCGACCCATAATAATAAAAAGAAAGTTGAATTACAACGCATACTCTCCCCTCTCGGGATTGAAGTTGTTACAGCCGAGGATATCGGATGTGAGCTTCGAGATGTTGAGGAAACCGGAACGACCTTTGAAGAGAACGCAAAGCTCAAAGCAGTTGCAGGTTGCGAGGACAGCGGAATCGCATGCATAGCGGACGATTCGGGATTATGCGTTGATTATCTTAACGGTGAGCCGGGTGTTTATTCGGCACGCTATTCGGGCGTACACGGCGATGACGAAGCGAATATTGACAAGCTTCTGAAAAATCTTGAAAATGTTCCTAAAGAAAAGAGAACGGCAAGATTCGTCTGTGCCGCATGCTGTGCCTTCCCGGACGGCAAAATAATAACCGTCCGTGGTGAATGTGAGGGTGAAATTCTCACCGAAAGACACGGTAACGGCGGATTCGGCTACGACCCGATTTTCATGGCAAGCGGCAAGCCCTTCGGCAAGATCACATCGGAAGAAAAGGACGCAATGAGCCACAGAGGAAAAGCTCTCAGACTTATGGCAGAGCAGCTTAAAAATATAATTACGGAGTAAGATATGGAAGAAAAAATGACAAGCAAAAGACGTGCGGAATTAAGAGGCATGGCAAACAGACTTGAGCCCCTGTTCCATGTCGGAAAGAGCGGTGTAACACCTGCCGTTATCGCTCAGACAAACGAAGTTTTCAATACAAGAGAGCTTATAAAGCTCAAGGTCTTGCTTGAAAGCGCACCCGAAAAGCCGAGAGAGATCGCAGAAAAGATTGCGGCTGAAACCGAATCTCAGGTAGTTCAGGTTATCGGAGGCAGCATTATACTATATAAAGAGAATCCCGATATCGAAAACGGAGTTGTTAAGAAAAAGAAAGCTACCGAAAAGAAAAAGTCGGGAGTCGGCAAGGGAGCAAAGGACTTCAAGAAAGTCTATAATGCCAAGAAAAAGCGTGAAGAAGAACGTCAGGCGGCCGAACGTGCAAGATACAACAGAAGTCGCAGACGCAATTTTAACGGCGGTTATTCTAAATAATTCAAAGGAGGTCGTGGTATGGACAAGGACGACAATAAAACCGTAGCTCAGAACAAAAAAGCATACCACGATTACTTTGTTCTTGAGGAATACGAGGCCGGAATTGAACTTTTCGGCACCGAAATTAAATCAATTCGCCAGGGCAAAATAAATCTTAAGGACGCATGGTGCAACATCGTTGACGGCGAAATATTCGTTAACGGCATGCATATAAGTCCCTACGACCACGGCAATATATTCAACCGTGACCCGATGAGAGTCAGAAAGCTTTTGATGCACAAGAAAGAAATCAACAAGCTTTTCGGCACGGTCAAGCAGGACGGCCTTTCGCTCATTCCCCTTTCGGTTTATTTTAAGAAAGGCAGAGCGAAAATTAAGGTTGGTCTTTGCAAGGGTAAGAAATTGTATGACAAGCGTGACGTCGCCGCAAAGAAAGATGCCGCAAGAAACATTGAGCGTGCAATGAAGGAACGCTTTCAATAAAATATGGGGATGAAAGGATTTCGACGGGGATTTTGAACCGTGATAAGCGAGCAGTGGCGCGGAACCACTATAAAAGCCGTAGTTTATAAAAATAAACGACAACAATACTCAGTTAATGGCTGCCTAAGTGCGGCCCATCCTTCCCGGAAGTACTGCGGTCCGGATAAGGGTGTCGATCAGCGGTGAACGTGAATGAATGAGTAGCCTTGCAATTCATCATGACCTAAAGGATACCGTAAAGGAAAGCCTGTTTGTCGGCGCTCCTTGAGGGGAATCTTAAAAGATAAACTACGCTCGTAGAAGTTCGCGGGAATTGATTTTCGGACGCGGTTTCGATTACCGCCATCTCCACCACCAAAAAGCAGCAGAACTAATCACTCGGTTCTGCTGCTTAATTAAAGAATAATATGCGGTAATCGAAACCGCATAGTCCATCTTTTGCGAAGCAAAAGGGACATATAAATGCGAAGGTTGCGTAGCAACAGCCGAAGCGAAGCTTCGGTTAACGCCATCTCCACCAAAATAGACCTGAATCGTTTTTTCGATTTGGGTCTGTTTTTTTCGATAATCGAAACCGCTTTTTTTGCAAAAAAACTTCCCCAATCTCGGAGAAGTCTTTAACTTATATATTCAATTATTCAACTGAATCAATGTAATCGCATGCGGCGAGAGCTGCTATTGCGCCGTCAGCGGCAGCGGTCGTAACCTGACGGATTTTCTTCGTGCGGCAGTCACCGGCAACAAAAATACCCTTGGTCGCCGATTCGCAGCTTTCGTCAATAACAGCATAGCCTCTGTCGTCAAGCTCAACAACATTTTTAAACGCTTCATTCTGTGGAATAAGGCCGATTGCAATGAAAAGTCCGTCAATCGAAAGATCCTTGATCTCCCCTGACGTGTTCTTAATAATAATACCCTCAAGCTCCGATTCACCGACGAATGATTCAACGGTAACTCCGGTTATAACCTCGT
>CALBHM010000271.1 GCA_937892835.1 uncultured Ruminococcus sp.
TAAGTATCTTGGCAACAGTGAAAATGTTGTAATTCCCGAGTGCTTGGAAATTTATCAGATTGGAAACAAGACATTCTATTTTAACAATAGCATAAAATCCGTTTATTTGCCACACAGTATTAAAAGGATTGGTAGACAAGCATTTTCAATGAGTAAAAATTTGGAAAATATTGCCGGTGGAAAAGGAGTAATATATTTAGGGGACAGAGCATTTTATAATGATAAAAAGCTTTCGAATGTAAATAATTTAGAATCAGTACAATATTTAGATTATGCATCATTGGCTTATACTGGTATTGATAAGTTTAAAATGCCGCAAACGGTATATTATTGCGATCAATTTGTTTTCTTGGGATGCAGTTATTTAAAAGAAATTATTTTATCAGGGAATTTATATGCTGTTTCATCGGGAATGTTTTATAATTGTACAAATCTTGAAAGATGTATTGTGAAATATGGTACAAAGCAATATGGACAGCAAATTTTTGATAATTGTAATAACTTAAAACAGATATATATTCCGGATAGTGCTCAGTTAATACAAGAAAATTCAATTCCGTATTCGATAATTGTATATAGCTCAAAGAATTTGAAGTTGAATAGTAATAAAATTGATTTATCAAACAACATTATATATCCAAATTATAAAATTATAAATGGTGTTCTAAAAGAATATCAAAGCGACACAGGGTATGACTATATAGATGAAGCAGGTAAGAAAGTTATAGATGTGCCCAATGCAATCGAGACAATATCGGAAAGAATATTTGACAACAAAAGGAATGTTGATAAAGTTATTCTATCCGATTATCTTGATGTTATTGAATATGGCGCGTTTATGGATTGTACGGTTAGTGAAATAGTAATGCCAAGGAATATGAGCAGTATAGGAAATTCAGCATTTAACAGAACGAAAATAACCCAAATAGATATTCCGGATGGTATAACAAAAATTGATAGTTATTTATTACATAATACACCTATTCAATCTGTAAGGATTCCAAACTCAGTTGTTGAAATAGGATATAGAGCGTTCAGAGCATGTTATATGTTGAAATCCATTTATATTCCGGATAGCGTTACGGCAATAGATTCTTGTGCATTTGAAGGATCCACATACCCAGTTACATTGTATGGAAATGGCAACACATATTTAAGAAAATATGCAGAAGAGAATTCCGAACAGAACGGCAATAATTTTCTCACTTGTAAGTTGGGCTATGAGATAACGGATGGAATCTTGAAATCATATACAGGTAATGAAATGAATTTGCAGGTTCCGTTTGGAATAGGATTAACAAGCTTAGCGGATGGTGCTTTCAAGAATAATACAACCATTAAATCTATTTCTATAGTTTCGGGAATAACAAGCATTGGGTCCGAATGTTTCAGTGGATGCACGGCGTTGACTTCAATATATGTACCAAATGATGTTGCTTTTATAGGTTCAAATGCTTTTAAAGATGTTGAAAATTTAACTGTTTATTGTAATAAAGGTTCTTATATTGAAGAATACTGTGCCACAAACAATATTTCTGTTAATACTGATTATGATATCTCAAATGGTGTGTTGAAAGCATATAATGGAACATCAACAGATGTTGTTATTCCATCAGATCTATGCATTACTGAAATTGGCAGTATGGCATTCTATAACAATAAAAGAATAACAAGTGTAATATTACCGGAAAAGACAAATGTAATAGGTAGTTTTTCTTTTGATGGATGCAGTGCGTTGACAACAGTAACATTACCATTAACAAATAAAGTGATATTGTGTAGCTTTGCTTTTGGCTTTTGCAATAATCTAACTACTATAAACAATTCAGACATGATCAGTGAAGTTGGAAGTTATGCTTTTACACATTGCTCAAGTCTTGAAAATATTAATTTGTGCGATGTTAAGGCAATGTCATATAACGTATTTAATGAGTGTACAAGTTTGAGGACGATTACATTGGGAGACTCATTATCATCAATTGGCACTGATGCTTTTAAAAATTGTCCAAATCTTGTTATTAAGTGTTATGCAGATACATATGCCTATCGATATGCAGTAGAAAATGAAATTCAATATATTTTATTGAATGACAATTCAGCTTCAGCCATTTCGCTTAGAAGCACCACAGGTATGGGCGCAATAACAAATAACACCGTTTTTAAGGGTGATGAGGCTATTATAAGATATAATCCTGATCAAGAATTGCATGAATATATTTGTTTAGAATGTAACGGTGAAGTTAATATGAAAAACATTGATAAAGTTATTGCTTACATTATCGATAATGATTAATAATAAATAATTGATTGTTTTATTGAAGCAGATATCATAGTTATTAAAACGAACTAAATTAAAAAACAAAAAATACGGAGAAAAACTAAGTATAATTCTCAATATTTGCTTCGTAATTTAATATTATATTGGTATATGTTTAATATGCAATAAGTTTAATCCTTCCTGCTCAAAAGTAGGAAGGATTTTTTATGTTAGAGAAATGGCTATGCTACATAGCTGAATATCCGTAACTCCTTAATTTTGAAAAAAGAATTCAAAATTAAGGAGATTACATAAATGTCAAACAGGTATTTTATATGGAAAGAGGCTAATTGCCAAGAGATAAATTCTAAATGGGTGGAGATTTCGGGAAGAGAGTTTTATTCTCTTTTAAAGGAGTCACCGAAAAAAAGATATTTTGAAAAGATTGACGAATGTGTCGAGGACGGAGCAGATGTTCTTGTTTTTGAAACTACTTATGAGAGATATAAAAAATGGCACAGAGAACATGAAAGAAAGTGCAGAAGCAAAAGGTTGGAGCTTAAATACAGAAATTCAATCATCTTTCTGAATGATTATATTGTAAGCAGTGAAGGCTCTTTAAATGATTTTATTGCCGATATAGATGAGAATGTAGAGGATAAGGCTCTGAAAAATGTTGAATGCATTGTTTTACAAGATGCGATTAAAAACTTGAACGATGAGGAGAGACTTGTACTTGATATTGTAAAAAGAGCTATGGAAGAGAATAAGAGTGAAAGGGGGATCTGTAAGGAGCTGGGAATTGATAGGGAAAAGTTTAGATATCAAAGAGAAAAAGTGTTTGAAAAAATAAAAAAATATTTTTCCCCAAAACAGGAATAAACGTGCAATGTATATAGTGTAAAGGTTAATTCCTTTTGTACTTTGAAAACTGAATACCAAATCTTCAGGTACATTAACTGTGCCGAGGTAATACCTCAAGCTGTGACATAGATACGCCAAGACCTTTTATTAAGAAGTGAGCGATAAATATTTATATGTCGAAAATTGGATTGCCCCCAATGATAGCAATGACAAGCATAGTGATAATGATACTTCTGTTCGTGGCCGGCGACGAAATAGGCGGTGGTGAGATTCCAATGAGAGTATGAAGCTAATACTCGCCCGAAGATTTCCTTTTGCAGAGGACAGGAATAATGCTGCAAATTTAGGAACTTGCAAATCATTGTAAGTTCCTATTACATAAGGAGGAGTAAAACTATGGAAAAGAATATAAGAAGGGGAGATATTTTTGTTGCGGCTTTCAATGGAACCGTTGGTTCTGTTCAATCAGGTTTGAGACCTGTTGTGGTTATTCAAAACAATATCGGGAATATGTTTAGTCCGACTGTTATAGTTGCTACTATTACGAGTAAAACAGAGAAAAAGAGGGGACTCCCGACGCATATAGTTGTAAATGCGGACGGCTTGATGCAAGAATCAATTGTTCAGCTCGAACAAATTACAACAATTGATAAGAAGCAGGTATTAGATTTCATAGGTACTATGCCTATATCTGTAATGGAACAGATTGATTTGGCGATAAAGGTCAGTTTAGATTTAGAATAAACGGAGGTAAAAGCATGGAGACGATTATAAATACGATTATTTACACTTTAGGACAGGGGATTGCATTTAATATTATTCTGCCGTTGTGGTACATAATAATCAAACTTACCGGCAAATAATTTGTGATTTAAAACAGAGAGAAGGTTAGAAATGGAACAGGAAATAAAAAATCAAATCATTTATCTTGTGACGTTGGGATTGATTAGGCAGTTCTTTAGAGAGGGTAAAATTGATATAACTCTTGCTGAAAAACTTAACAGGAAAAATGCCGAAGAATTGTCGTGCGATTGTATCCCGATAGCATAAATCGCACATTGGATTTTTGAGAAACAAACTGATAGAATGTTGATGCAAACGGAGGTGAAACAATGGCAGAAAGAACCGTAAAGGTTATTGAACCGACAATAGGAAATTTAAATCAGAGTAAAATAATAAAGGCGGCGGCTTACTGCCGTGTAAGCACCAATTCCGAGGATCAAGTCAATTCTTTTTCGGCACAGCTTAAGTATTACACCGAATATATTTCGTCAAATCCACGAATGGAGCTTGTTGATATATATGCCGACGAGGGAATAACGGGCACCTGTGTAAGCAAAAGAGATGAGTTTAAAAGAATGATGAGAGATGCTTCTAACGGAAAGTTAGATCGCATCTTTGTTAAAAGTGTTTCAAGGTTTGCAAGAAATACACTTGAATGTCTTGAAGCAATCCGAATTCTTAAGTCACTTGACGTAACTGTGATTTTTGAAAACGATAACATTGATACAGAGACAATGAACTCGGAACTTATTCTTTATGTAAAAAGTGCTTTTGCACAGAGCGAAGCGTTATCGGGGTCAAAGAGAGTATCAACAGCCATACGAATGAAGATGGAAAACGGAGAGTTTATTACCTATAACGCACCTTATGGTTATAAACTTGATAAAGAATGCCATCTTTTGATAGTTCCGGAAGAAGCGAAAGTTATAAGGCGTATTTTTGAACTCTATCTTTCAGGAAAAGGAATGGGGAAAATCGCTGAGATACTTAATGATGAAAATATCCCTAATGCCTCGGGAAAATGGTCCGTTTCGGGAATAAGGTATATTTTATTAAATGAAAAGTATATCGGAGACAGCATTTTACAAAAGACTTATACGCCGTGCACATTGCCGCTTAAAAATATTCCTAATCGTGGCGAACTTGATATGTATTATGTTTCAAATTCTCACGAGGGTATCATTTCCCGTGAAACGTTTGAACTTACCAAGCGCAGAATGTTTCAGACGACCTGCGAAAGAAAAACTCCGCAAAAGCATTTGTTTACCGGAATTATTGAATGTGAAAGCTGCGGTTGGGCATATAAAAGAAAAGTTCAAAACGGTGTTGTATATTGGGTATGTTCAAGAAAGAAATCGGCAGGTTACCTTTGCGAGAGTAAAAACATCAGCGAAGAAAATCTAAAAAAGGCATTTGTAAAAATGTATAATAAACTGAGAAGATTTGAAACGGAGATACTTGATAGGACATATAATCAGCTCTTGAAACTGCGTGAGAAACTTTCGGGGCAGAATAATGAAGTCTCACAGATTGATATAGAGATTGCAGATCTTTGTAATAAGATCAATATGTATACGGAATTTCATTTGCAGGGCATAATTGATGATATTTCATTTCTTGAAAGAACATCGGAGCTGAAATATAGAGTAACTGAGCTCAGAAATAAAAGAACGAAGCTCTTATATGCGAATGAAGATGAGAAAGTTATCGAAGAAATAAAAATTCTGATGGACACTTTGGAAGAATACCCGAAAGTCATTCTATCTTTCGATAATTCATTGTTCTCTTCAATTGTTGATAAGGTAATAATCGGCAAGACCGAGACAATAATTTTTAAACTTAAAGGCGGCTTGTGTCTGGATATCTAAGAAGGGGAGATGTGATAATGGCTATACGAACGATACTTTACGGTTACGATGTAGAAAACGGTAAAACTGTAATCAATATACTAGAATCCGAAATCGTGAAAAAGGTATTTTCATTATATGCAGAAGGTAAAACACTAAGTGATATTGCCTTGATGTTGACGGATCATAATGTGATATATTTCCGAAACGAAGTCAAATGGAATAAAAACACGATCAGCAGAATGATTGAAAATGAAAAGTATATCGGAAATGATGTTTATCCGACTATCATATCACCCGAATTGTTTAATAAGGCAAGAACCATAAAAAATCAAAAATCCTGCAAGCAGAAAAAGCACACAAAAGAAATTGAACTGTTAAGAAAAATAACCGTGTGCGGTGAATGCGGCGGTAAATATAAGAGAATAAATACTTGGGGTACAAGAGAAAAATGGATGTGTTCTAACGGCTGTGCCTGTGCTACATATATTGATGATTCAATTCTTGAAAAAGCAATTTCAGATAACTTCAATACCGCCATAAACAATCCTACAGTGCTTGATGTCAAAGCTGATTCAAAATATCAGCCGACAATCGAGGTAGTGAAAGAAGAAAATGAACTTTTGAGATTGATGGAACAACCTAAAATAAGTTTTTCGGCTGTATCAAAAAGCATTATACAGGGAGCGAAAGTACGATTTAACTGCTGCGAATTTGATGACGGAGAACTGACCGAAGAATTGAAATACGAAATTTCACAGCTTTCAATAGATGAAAAAGGGGATTATAGGACGATGAAAAATTACATAAAACAAGTGACAATTCAGCCGGACGGCGGAATTACAACTGTTTTTATAAACAATGCCGAAATAACGAATGGAGGAGCTTGAATGCAAAACACATTAGAAAGACGAGTAACAAAAATAGAAGCAAATCCATTGTTGGTAAATAAAAGAAGATCAAACGGAAAACTACGTGTTGCTGCATACTGCCGTGTGTCAACCGATGAAGAGGAGCAGCTTAATAGTTATGAAACTCAAATTGCATATTATACCGAGGCGATATCAAAAAATCCGAGCTGGACTTTTGCAGGTGTTTATGCCGACGAGGGTATCACAGGTACGGTAACCTCAAAAAGAAAAGATTTTTTGCGACTGATGCGTGATTGTGAAAAAGGTAAAATTGATATGGTGTTAACCAAATCCATATCACGTTTCGCAAGAAATACGGTCGATAGCCTCAGCTGGGTAAGAAAACTCCGTGCTATGAATATAGGTGTATATTTTGAAGAACAGGCTATTGATTCGTTAAAGGCAGAAAATGAAATGCTTATCGGCTTGTTCAGCGTTATAGCACAGGCCGAAAGTGAAAACGTAAGCTCCAATGTTAAATGGGGCATTCATCAAAGTATGAAAAACGGTAAGTTCTGTTCAAACTTCAGCTGCTATGGTTATAAACGTGGAACAAACGGTGTTCCCGAAATAGTACCGGAGCAGGCCGAGGTAGTCAGACTTATTTTTGATAGATTTCTTGACGGAAACAGCTTGGAGCAAATTCAAAAGCACTTGGAAGAAAAGAACATATTAACATATAAAGGCTCAAAAGTATGGAACAGAAAAGTAATAGATACTATGCTGAAAAATGAAAAGTATGTAGGCGATCTGTTATTTCAAAAGACGTATGTTACCGATCCGATAAGTAAAAAGATAAAGATAAATAGGGGAGAGCTGCCGAGATATCTTGTCAGCAACAACCACCCTGCAATTATTGAAAGAAATAAATTCAATATGGTGCAAATGGAAATTGCACGAAGAGGAAGTAAGCAGAAGAAATCCGCACTCGGTAAAACACAACTCGGAAAATACAGCGGTAAATATGCTTTATCGGAGCTGTTAATATGCGGTGAGTGCGGAAGCAATTATAAAAGAAACGGAAAAACACTTAAAAACGGTGAACACAAATATTATTGGAGATGTGTAACACGCTCGGTAAACGGCAAAAAGATATGTTCATCTTCCGGCATAGAAGAAACAGTATTACATTCCGCAATTTGCAGAGCACTTAACAAGATGTTCGATTGCAGAGAAGAAGTGTTAAATCTTTTAAGAAGCAATTTAAGATATGCAATTACAGAAAATACAACCTCAGGCGAAGTGTTCTCCTATGAAAAACAAATTCATAATTTAAAAGAAGAATCGGAGCATTTTATGACCATGTTGAATAAAACAAGCGGAGACACCGAACGAATACTCGATCAAATTAAAAATAATTTCGAGCAGATTAAAATTTTGAGAGAAAAGCTCAATATTGCAAAAGAGAGTATGAAATCTGATGAAACAGTTAACAGTGAGATTGAAAGAATGGAGATAATGTTCACTGACGCAAATATTTCATTCAATGAATATGATGATGTGGTCGTCAGACGGCTAATTGAGTGCATCAGAGTTATGAAAGGCAACAAGATAATTGTTATATTAAAAGGCGGAATGCAGGTTGAGGAAAACTTAATATAAGAATAAGACTTCGGGTTGTTTGCTAATAAAAACCTGAAGTCGTTTCTTTAAAGTGCATTTCTATAGTTATATTTCGTGAGAATTTGCTTTTTATGGTTAATTGAAACTTCGGTGTATATTTCTGTTGTTGTTACACTACTGTGTCCAAGTATTTCTTGGACGGAACGCAGATCGGCACCATTTGCAAGCAGATTTGTGGCAAATGTATGGCGAAGATAATGTGGAGTTGAATTTTTGTTGATTCCACATGACTTCTTTACCGAATTAAAGATATATTCAATTCCATGAATACTTATTTGATTTCCAAAACGATTAACAAAAATTTTATCGGTATTATTCTTTTGTTCGCTCCTGATTCTTAACCAGTTCATAAGATTGTCCCATGTATCAGTGCACGAAATATATATAAATCGTTGCTTTCGTCCTTTCCCATGTATAAGTATGGTTCGTTCGCTGGGGATAACGTCATCAAGTGATATGTTTGATGCTTCTTCAATTCTTATGCCGGAACTTATAAGCAAGTCAATTAATGCAAGATCTCTACAGGCTTTCCAGTATGTAAATTTTGATGTGTTCCTATTTATATTGTCTGATAAATATTTTATCAGTTTTGATGATTCGTCGACAGATAGCGTTTTGGGCAATTTACGCTCCTTTTTTAGTTTGAATGTATAGTTCTGATAGTAGTTTTGTTCGACATATCCGTTTTGATATAAAAATTGTAAAAACATTTTTATAACAACGAGTTTGCGTGTGATGGTACTTTCTTGCAGGTGTCTCTCGTCAAATAAATGTACAACATAATTTAGTATAATGTTGTTATGTAATCCGTTAATTGATAGGAAGTTGCAAAAATCCATAAGATCAGAGTTGTAAGCTATGATTGTTTTGTCAGAAAGATTCTTGGTCGTTTTTATTACATTCAAAAAAATACTTGATAATTGATAAAAATTGTTCATTTTTACACCTCATATTAAGATAATGTATTGAATATTTTACCAAAATGTGATATAATAATTCAACAATCAACTTACAATAATACTTAATTATTGTAAGTTAGTTATGAAAAGTATAATTAATAAAAAACAAAGGTGAGTTAATGAAAAATAGTTTATTAGATTCAATAAAAGGTAAGACCATCGCTCTTGTATACATTTTTGAAAAAGAAGAAGCGAAAGGATTTGAACATTTCTTAGTGTGGAAAGATAAAATATTGACTGGATGGTTAAATGCAATTTACGAAATAGAATGTTTACCATTCATAATTGATGTCAGAACATTTATGCAGAAAGCAAGTAATTATTCTTTACCGCACATAGACTATGTAATTAATCTAAATAGCGGATGCACAAAATTATCAACTATGGGATTAGTTCCATCAATTTGCAGTTTTCTTAATATTCCTTGCATCCCTTGTGATTCAACTGCGATTCTTACAACTGAACACAAAAAAATCTCAAATTACATAGCATTAGGTGCTAATTTACAAACACCAAGGGTACTTGATTCAATGGAAAACTATGGTGTTTATCGACCGATTAATTTAGGAAATAGCATTGGAATAGAAGTTGGTTATTTCCAAAACTTCAACCGAGATGGCATTTATCAAGAGTTTATCCCAGGATACGATGTAACGCTTCCACTTGCATTTAATTTTATTACAAAAAAAATTGATATTCTTCCACCCACACTTTATTTTCCAGAAACAAGAGATGAAAATTGGATATATAATGAAAAAATCAAAGAAAACGATATCGGATTAAAAAGATATCAGTTCTTGGAAATTGATGAAAGCACCAAAAAAGAAATCATTGAGTTTTTTAAAATATTCGGTATAAAAACTTATGGTCGAATAGATGCCCGGTTAAAATGTGAAAACAAGCTGTTAGGAACGGAAGCAGAAAAACCTTTTTCTTTTAAAGACTGTTTTTTCCTCGAAATTAATTCTATGCCTACAATAGAAACAGACGATGGATTTGATTTGGCATTTAAAGCAGTTCTATCAAACAAACAACACAGCTTTTACGAATGTGTTCATGAATATATAAATTATGTAAAAAATCCGACCATAAATGGTTTTTTACTGGCTACATCAATAATCTCACTCACTACATCCATGTGCTAAAATCAAATGGATTTAATCCATATCTTAATATAAATTCTTTTCTTTTACCTCTCGCAATGTTTGGAATTTGTGGCACATTGCAGATGTTCAGTAACGGAAATTTTCCGGAATATTTTGCTGCTAAATATTGCATTTGAAGTATTCTTTCAGAAGCACAGAGAAGATTTCTACTAAAAGATGCATCAATTAACTCTTTAACTGGGTAAGTATTAATTAGTTCGTATCCAAGCAAAGGATTTTTATGATAAGCCACAGAAAGAATGTTTAGCAAATAATCAGCTGATAAGAAAGGCAATTTATTTGTGCCCATTCCATCAAAAATTTGACGCACAAGAAATCTAATGCGATTTTCATCAATGTTGCAAAATGAATAGCACTCTGCAATAAGTTTGTTGCTTTCCAATGCTAATTTTTGTACCGTTCTATTTTGAAATCTGGCATACTCAAGTCCTTTGTTGAAAATTTCTATTGCTTCGTCAGATAAGCCACAATATAAATAAGCAACGCCGACATTGTTAAAAATATGAGATAGCCCGACCATGCCAGGAACATTATTTATTGCTTCAATCGACATTTCTCTAAATTGTTCAATGGATACTTTTTCTGAGTAAAATTGTTCAATCAACATGTTGTTTTTACAGTATATTGCATGATCTTCCATGTTGTTCTTCTTGAATATATCATATGACTTGTTATACAGAACCATTTTTTCGTCTTGAGAGCAACCTGGAATCAAATCTGCACATTTATATACTTGAGCCAAAAGAATATCATTATTTAAATCAGTTGCTAATTCTTTCGCTTTTACAATGTCAAATCCTCCGTAATCGTTGCAAAAAACTTTATACAATCTAGCAACACATTCCATATTTCTAATCAAGATTTCATCTTTTTCGTTATTTGGAATATATTGTGTTATTGAATAAAGTGTTTTATCCAATTTCAAACTTATTTCTTCTTTTTCGTCCATTAGTAAGTTTGAGCGATATCTAAACAGCACTGGACTAAATTCAGATACAACCGGGTTATCAACCCATTCGGAATTTGAAAGTATTTCTAATTTTGTATTTGAACATGTACTATAGCACTGTTCTGAATATGAATCAATAAAAGAGTTTATATCCTTTGCTCCGCAATTTATCACTTTATAGGTGATTTCTTCGCCACTATTACGGATCATTTTTATGTTTATTCCGTTTGGGCACTCTGAAAGTAACTCCTTTGCCCTTTCAAAATTATTATCCCTTAATAGAATAATAATTGCTGGTCGTAAAATACTATTTTTATGAATGTTTATTAGTTTGGTCAATGATTTTTTTGTAACTTCTCCTTCTTGTATTATTATTGGATCAACAATATCGGGACCAGCAGCTTGATGTTCAGTTACCGTAAACAATTTACATAAAGAAGTAATAATTTCCGCTATTGATACAATATAATTACCCGTTATAATATTGCTTATGCTTTTTGAAACAGGAGTTACACTTTCTTGAATCTTATCAATAGTTTTTTTATAAAAACATTTTATTTTTTTCTCAGAGTCAAAAAAGTGTTCAGTATTAATAAATTTATTAAAATATTCATGTCCTCTACCAACTACAAATCGTTGTTCAACTACAAAAATTGTAAAAGTACTTGTATCATTATAAAATATTTTTTCAATCTCTATCATTTTTTCTCCTTTTTCAGTTGCCTAAAT
>CALBHM010000272.1 GCA_937892835.1 uncultured Ruminococcus sp.
TCTTTGCAAATCGCTTCGCTGTTATCCGTCGAACCGTCATTGACAAGGAGGACTTCGATATTATCGAAGCCGATTGTCTGCTCGGTCAGAGAAACGAGACAGCTTTCGACAAATTTTTCAACATTATAGACGGGAATGATCACCGTCGCCTTGTATTCAGGCATTGAAGTCACCTCCGAGCCTGCTCTTGAAAAACTCGCAGAGCTTGTCCCTCAATGCGCCGGGCTTCATGTGATAGGCCTTGAAATAGAGATAGGCAAAAATGCACTGCTTAAGAACAACCTTGCCGAACTTGCCGAAATAAAAATTGACAACGGCATCCTTGGCCTTAATCGGCATGACAACCTCAGTGTATTTCACGTTCGTACCGAGTCTGCGGAAGTCCTCAACGCTTATGTCCGTTTTGAGCAGCTCGGCATCCCAGCCGTAAACCTCCTTAAACCATGCGCAAACGGCATAGTCACCCATGAACGGGAGCAAAACGGTTCTGAGCATCTCAAAGCTTTCTTTCTGCTCGCATGAGCCGAAAACAGACATAACATTGCGGATATAAAAGAGCGTCACACGGTCGCTCGCCGTCTGAGAAAAAAGCCATGAATAATTCTCAAGGCTTGCGATATCCTCGGCATCTGCCGAAGCCTCGGGCAGACGGGCGATATTGAACAGACTTTCGTGAATCGCCGCAATTTCGTCATAGCGTGCATAATCGGCAATCATGTTCATGATTGAGAACGCCGTGCCGCCGACGGGCATAATCTGATTTTTCTGCACCGTTTCGGCATTCATAAGGCAGCAGAAATAACCGTTCTTCGATGCAATCTCGTCGAACGAGAAATCGGCGGAGAAAAGGTTGCCGGCGGAGGAAGCTCCGTTGAACACACATGCGCCCCTCGCAAGCATTGCGGCAAAAGCGTCCGAAGCATAGGTTATTCCGACATCGGAAAAGAGAATAAAACTGCCCTCGGCGTCGGAAATCGCTTTTTTCAAAGCAACTGCCTTATCCTGCGACGGGAATACCTTTACCTTTGCAAGAATTTCTTCGCTGAGAGAGGCAAGCTTTTCGGGGTCGATTTTGGCACAAATCAGTGCCTCGACGTCGGCACCCTGCGAAAAAACGTTATCAAGCCAGCCTGCCAGCTTGCCCTCATCGGACACCTGCGGCAGAATTACGCTTATATATGAATTATCCATTTAAAAATCCCCTTGCATGAAATAATAATCAATAAATTATGTAAAAAATATTTTATCATAAACGGCCAAAAAAATCCACATTTCACATTCAAAAAGACTGCCCTCGATAAGAAAAATTTATCCCCTTTTTATGTTGAAAATTATACTTGACAATCCGGCATTATTATGATAATATAATATGCGTTGTGACGTGCTGCTATGGCTCAGGTGGTAGAGCACATCCTTGGTAAGGATGAGGTCACCGGTTCGAGTCCGGTTAGCAGCTCCAAGCCCCGAGAACTTTCGAGTTCCCGGGGCTTATTTTTATTTACTGTGTTTATTTTTATTGTAGCCGCTTTCGACCTTTGAAAGGATTGTGTGCTTTCTTCCCTTTGCGGTTTCGTAGGCGGTCAGCTCATAATAAATGCTTTTGTCGGGGTCGTTTTTACATTCTTCAATTGTTTTATTCATGACCTCGGCACATTTATTCCACTGCTCAACCGTTTCGGCGGTATGGGCAGTTTTCACATCATAATTATCACAAATATATTTGCCGAAAAATGCCGTGAATTTTTCCATGCCATAGATATTAAGATGCTCGAAATTATAGAAATCGTTCTGCGGGTCAAGTCCTATTAAGTCATACGCATTTTCAAAATCCACGAAGCTGTAGCCGTAGCTTTCGATAAGCTTTTTAATCTCCGCCGATGCTTCCGAGTTTCCGTTTTTTAAGCAATGCGGCGCACGGAAGAACAGTACGTTTTCAAGTCCGCTTTCACGGCAGTATTCCAAAAGCTCGCTCATATATTCTTTCGACTTTGGTGTAAAGCAAATGTTCTTTTTCTTTATCACGCTGTTTTTTCTTTGCAATGCCGTATTCGCAAAAGCCTTTGAATAGCTTATTCCCTCGGCATTGAGACAGATTCGGCTGACGGCATTTCTTGAGCAAATCAGCGGTTCACGCCAATTTGAATGATACTTATAAAACGGCAGATAATACTCCGCCCATTCCTTATTCGGGATATTCTCTTCAAGATACGCCCTGCCGTCGGAATCAACGCCGACCGTATCAAACCATGCATGAACCGGTCTGCGATGAGTGAGATATTTTTCGCTGTGCAAAAAACCGTTGATTTCAAACACAACGAGCTTAGGCGACTGCGTTTTCAATGCCTTTTGAGTAACATTCTTATAGAGCGAACCCGGCATTGCGGCAAAGCTGAAATCGTAGCTTGTAAAGCCGTATTTTTCCCAAGCGAGTGGCGAATTGAAACCGGTATAAACCTCGCTTGCGCCGATGAGCAAAACATCGACGGTGTTTCTCGGTTCTTTGAAATATCCTCTTATATGTATGCCGTCCTTGTCGCTGTTGGTGCTAAAATAAAAATTCGAGCCAAGCATCACAGTCGAAGCGATAAGAACAAAGCAAATAAATCTGATTAGTTTTTTCATTTTTCAATTCCTCAAAACTGCATGTATACAAAGTCTGCCGGAGTTGTACCCGGTCCGTAATAGCCGAACAATGCAATAACAACTATCATTAAAATATAAAGAACCCACTGCAACGCCAAACTCTTTTCGCAAAGCAAATTGCGAACGGAGTTTTTCTTCTTTTCCTGCACAAGTGAGATTACAAAAATCACAAGACAGCCGACAAAAATTATCAGGTAATCGAACACATCAATCTTGCTTTTTGCGAGGCATACAAAGGAGGCGAGGTCGCTTATATGAAAATCGGCAACGGAACGCCAAATCATACTCATTGCGTCTCTGAATCCTCTTGCGATATCGAAATAATATCCGATGAGCACAACAATGAACGTTCTCACCATGCAAAAAACGGAATAGAAAAAGTTTTCACGCCTGATGTGCAGCTTTTCGTTGAGCTTATCCGTCAGCGGCTTCATCAGACTTGAAATCATAATCACAAGTCCGTTCCATAAGCCGAAAGCGACATATTTTGCTTCCGCTCCGTGCCATATGCCGATAACAATAAATGTTATGAGCGAGGCCAACGCGGTCGGGAAGACCTTGCCGAAATATTTCATGCCGTGCTTTTTCATGCTCTTTGACATTTTGAGAAACGGCTTTGAAATCGAAATCGGATAGAAAAGGTAATTCCTAAGCCAGTCGCCGAGGCTGACATGCCATCTGTGCCAATACTCGGTGAGGTTTTTCGAGAAATACGGACGTTTAAAATTCTCCGCCATTGTTATACCCATTATCTCGGCGATACCACGGCAGATATCAATTCCGCCGGAGAAGTCGGCATAGAGCTGAGCGGCGTACAATATAACAGTAAAAAGAATGTATGTACCCGAAAATGCGCCGCTGTCTGCGGTCACGAGCTTAATCACCTTAACAGCTCTGTCGGCAATCAGGAGCTTTTTGAAAATGCCCCAAAGAATCAGCAATCCGCCGCTTTTAAAGCGGTCATAGCTGAACTTTCTCGGCTCATAAAGCTGATGCGCAAGGTCGGAATAAATTCCGATAGGACCTTGAACAATCTGCGGAAAAAACGAGACAAAAAGAGCAAGCTTCCCGAAATTTTTCTCGGCATTGACCTTGCCTCTGTAGACGTCGATAACATAGCCCATGCTCTGGAATGTGTAAAACGAAATTCCGAGCGGAACAATGAAGCTGAAGCTCGGCTCGGTGTAATTTATTCCGACCGCCCCGAGCAGAGAGTGAACAGAATCGGCGCAGAAGCCGAAATATTTTAAGAAAGCCAGTATGCCGAAGTTGAAAACCAAAACGACGGCAAGAATCAGCCGCTTTTTTCTCTGCGTTTTCGCTTTGAATTCTTTCTTGCTTTCCTTTGTCAGGCTCTCTTTATTTTGAAGCAAAAACTGTTTGCTTTTTTCCGCCGTATGTTCAAGAATCCGTGCGCCGAAATATGTTGTTACGGTTGTGACAAGCACATAAAAAACATACTTGTTGCAGTTGAGAATATAGTAAGCATAGCTTGCGGCAAGCAAGATTGTCCATTGATATTTTTTCACGGGGAAAAGATAATAAATCAAAATCGCCGCCGCAGCAAACGCAAAAAACTCTATTGAAATAATTCCCATTTAATTTCCTCATTTTTAACAGTTCAGATCAAATGTTTCATAAAAATCACGGACAAGCTTTAAGCCGTCCTTTTCAGAAAAGAGCATAACCCTCGGCATTGTGCGTGAAAGGAACAGAACAGTTCCCTCGGTTATCGTGTATGCGCCGCACCTGCCGAAAGCCAAAACGTCACCGATTTTAAGCTCGGGCAGCTCGACCTTGCGTACAAGCAAGTCGGCGGTTGTGCAAAGACTTCCGCACAGGGTATAGCTGTGCTCATAAGTCTTGTCACTGCCGAGAAGAGTAATCGGCGGCACCTGCATGGCCATGGTCTGTCCGTAATATTTCAGATGGTTTATTCCGCCGTCGCAGATGACGTAATTCGTGCCGAGATTGTTTTTGATATCGGCAACGGAGGTGAGATAGGTTCCGCATGAGGACGCAAGAAATCTGCCCATCTCAACGGTGAGCGGATATTTTTTTGCAAAGCTTTTCAAAAGCTCGGCTGTATACCGAAGCGTTTCGTTATCCTTTTCATCATAGGGCGGAACGAAATAATCCGCTGCCGCACCCGGGCCGTATTCAACGTGCTTCGGCACATAACCGCAAACCGATTCAAGGCGTTCGATGAACTCCTCAAATTTGCGAATATCCTTTTCGATAACGGCTGCATTTTTCTTCTGCGTGCCGGAGTAATAATGAAGTCCGATAAAATCAATCGCTTCATATTTCTCCTTGTTCGAGATTATATCGATAATTTTCTCGGGATCAATGCCGAACTGGTTTCCGCTTGTCAGACGAAGAATCACTTCCGCTCTTTTGCCCTTTTCAAGGCAGACACGGTTAATCAATTCAACATGCAGCCGGCTCTCGGCGGTCAAAATTCCTGCGCCGTAATCGACGGCACGGGAGATATCGTCTGCACCCTTGTTGACGCCGGAATAAATAATCGTCTCGGGCTTGACATTCAGCCTTTGACAGATTGTCAGCTCACCCGGGCTGCAAACCTCGACCCTGCTCACGGACTTCGGAAGCGCATGGAGCAGAAACGGATTCGCCTTTATCGAGAAGCAAAGCGGAATGTCGCCGAGCGCGGATTTTATCGAATCGGCTTGGCGTGCGAACTCGTCCGTATCAAAGACGAAGCTCGGCGTGCCGAAATTCTCCGCCGCTTGCAAAAGTATTTCGTTCTTCATATTATTCGTCCTGAAGCTTTTCGATAAGCTCCATCATTCCCTCTATCGAATTGAAATTGTCGGGAACAAGATCCTCAACGTGAAGCTCAATATCAAAAGCGTCGCTAAGCTCGCCGACGAGTGCAACAATATCAAACGACTCCAAAATTCCGTCCGTTATGAGCTGCTTTTCATTCTCAAAATCGACGTCGGGTCTGAGCTCCTCGAGTATTTCCATAAGTTCTTCTTTCATTGTATTTTCCTCCGATTATTTTGCTAAATTTTTTAATGTATTCATATCAATTTTGCTGTTCGGCAATCTTGGTATTTCCTCAAGATTTTTGATTTTTCTCGGCACCATGAAGCCGGGAAGATATTTTCTGAGTTCAACGGCGATTTCTTTCATCGTCGCTGTTCCCGTGTAGAAAAGCCATATGGTTTCTTTCTCTTTATTGTAAACGACGGAGCATTCCCTCACGCCGTCCACTCTGCCAGCGGCAAGCTCGACCTCGTCCAGCTCGACACGGTGACCGAGGTGCTTGATCTGCCTGTCCATTCTGCCGTGGAATTCAAGCACGCCGTCCTCTCGCATAACGCCGATATCGCCGGTTTTGTAGATAAGCTCGTTATATGCCCTGTTGAGCGGATTCTGAATAAAGGAAGCTGCGGTTCTTTCCGGATCGTTGTAATAGCCGAGTGCAAGTATCGGACCGCTGACGCAAATCTCGCCCTCTGCACCCTGCTTTGTCGCTGTGCCGTCATCATTGAGGAGAAAGACACGGTAATTTTTATATGGCAAGCCTATCGGCAGAACCGTATCGTCCTCCGCCTTTTCCGTCACGACATGGTAAGTGCACGAGGCGGTCGCCTCCGTCGGGCCGTATTGGTTGACAAAAAGCGTATCGGGCAGATTCTCCTGCCACTGCTTAAGGCATTTTCCAGGCATGACCGAGCCTGAAAAGCAGACCTTTTTGAGATATTCGGGTCTGCCGTGCTCGAAAGCTCCGAGCGAAACGGGAACGGTCAGTGCGGAAACGCTCCAGCCGACCGACGTAATCCTTTTCTCATTCATGAAGTCGAAAAGCTTTGCCGGTGAGGAGAAGCACATTTTGGGAATGATCACCGTTGACGAGCCGCACAAAAGAGGAATATAAATATCCCTGATTGCGGCGATATAATCAAGCGGCGACTGATTGCCGAGAATGTCCGTGTCGTCGATTTTCATGACCGAGGTATAGGCCTCGATGTAGCACATCAGCGAATGATGCGACGTCATTACGCCCTTGGGATTGCCTGTTGAGCCTGAGGTAAAGATAATATAAAGAGGATCGTTTTCATTCGAGAAGCGGCGGATTTTTTTGAGCCTTTCACCGTCCGCTTCGTGCTTGATTGCGTCCTCAAGCAGTACGATTTTTTCATCGTCAAAGCCGAGCCCTTTTACAAAGTCACGGTTCTCGCCGTCCGTCAGAATAAGCGACGGCGAAAGCGTTTCCATAATTCTTTCTATTCTCGCCCTCGGCAGCTTGCTGTCAATCGGAGCATAGCTGCATCCGCTGTAAACAACGCCGTGAAAAGCGGCGACGGTCATAACATTTCTTCCGGAGAAAACAGCTATCGGATTTTTGTCCGCTCCCCTCTCGAGAAGTGCCGAGCCGATGCTCTGCGCCAAGCTTTTCACCTGTGAAAAAGTCAGGGAGCTTTCTTCATCGGAATAAGCAATTTTTTCATTATATTTTTCGGCAGATTTTTCAAGCCATTCAAGAACATTTATTTCCATAATTTCTACCTCTTATACAACACGTTTGAGCTTTATAATTTATTGCATTAAACCTTTTCGACCGACAACAAAAATTCATCTGCCGAGCTGTTCCAGTCTTTGTAATCATCAAGCTTTCTTTTATCGCTGAAAATCTTTTTTTCTTCAAGATATTTGCCGAAATATTCCGTGGCCTTGACTGCGCCTAAATAATTGAGATGATCGCCCTTGTCTCTCGTATCGTTTTTCCAGTCGATCGGAATTTCCTCCATGAGAGTATTCATATCGACGTAATCAATTCCGAGATTATTTGCCATATCGGCGACGGCATTGTGCTTGGAATAATTCCAGTTTTTCGTGCTCGGAACGCTGACGAGCACAAGCTCGGCGTTGTTCTTTTTGCAATAATCACGAAGCTTTGTTATATACTTAATATTGTCCTTTGATATCGTTTCTCTGCTGTTGTCGGGTTTCATGTAATCGCCGACGTCGGCAGGACTCACCGACATATTGAAAAGATAGCCCTTACTGCGCCTGTCGTAGGTTTTTGCATCGTTAAGCCTCATGCTTTTCGGCTGAAGAAGCTTCCATCGGTCATGATATTTAAAAACCGAAAACAAGCCCTCGGCTTTATTAAGAAAGGCCTTTGTACTTGTGACCTCACGAAAAATCGCATTCGTTTCAAGCACGACAACCTTCGGGTCCTGATTTTTTACGCTCTTGGCAAGAAGCTCATACGAATAGCTGAGCACCTGATCCGATGTGCCGCAGACATATGAGGTTATCCCCTGCTCCTTGAAAATTTGCAGCGGAATAAATGTGCTGTAGCACTCGCTGTCGCCGAGGAAAATGACGTCGATCGTATTCTTTTTTTCGGAAAGGATTCCGTTTGTCAGCGGATCTTCAAGTGCATTGACGTTTGCAGACTTGCCGGGCTTCATGATGAAGGAAAAGCCCATCAGCATGGACGCAAGAATTGCGATAAAAAGAACCGCACTTATTGTATTTTTCAAAGTCTTATTCATATTAATCACTTAAAAATTAGCGTAAATCGGGTCAACGGGCATATAGCCGATTCCGTAAGCACCGAAAATCACGATATACATGCACAGCGCAAGCAAAACCGCCCAGCGAAGCACGATATTTTTCTTCTTCAGCTCTGCTCTGACGCACATTCCCTTTTCGTTGAGGACGCTGACGGCGAAAACGATTACGACAGTCACGCCGACAATCAGCAAATCCGCATAGTCAACGCCGAGCTTTGTAAAAAGAGCGTGAGCTGACGAGCCGAAGCTGAAATCCGTAACCATTCTGCCGAACATTTTCATGCCTGCTCTCAGTCCGTTCGCACGGAAGAAAAGCTCGCCGATGACAACAAGAATATCGCTCCTGATAATCTGCATTGCTTGATCCGGCTTTGATTTTGTGTTGACATGAAACTTGCCGTTGACCGTGTTTATCGCAGGCGCAAGAATTCTGCCTGTGAGTATCAGCGCAAAATGGTACATTCCGAAGAAAATATAGCTCCATGCCGCACCGTGCCACAGTCCGTTTGCAAACCAAACGCAGAAAAGTGCAACACTGCCGGCCAGCAGCGGACCGAAATGATTGCCGAGCTTTTTTCTCGCCGACTTTGTGAGCTTCTGCATAGGCTTCGACATTGTAATCGGATAGAAAATATAATCCTTGAGCCATTCGCCGAGCGTAACGTGCCAGCGTTTCCAAAACTCGGAAATCGTCCTTGAAAAGAACGGACGCTTGAAATTCTCGGGCATTTCAATGCCGAAAATCTGCGCCGTACCCATAACTGCGTCCATCGAACCGGAGAAGTCCATGTAAAGCTGAATCGTATAGCAAACAGCAGCCAAAGCAATAACTCCGCCGTGGTATTCATTATAATTATTAAAAACATTCTCAATCAGCGGATTGAGTCGATCGGCAACAACAAGCTTTTTCATCATGCCGAAAACGATCCGCTGAAGTCCGAGCGTAAGAGAATCGAACTTGATTTTTTCCGCTTTCCAAAGCTGCTCCGCAGTCTGAGAATAGCGGCAAATCGGGCCTTCGACAATCTGAGGGAAGAACGACAGCCAAAGAAAAACACGAAGAAAATTTTTGTCCGCTTGAATTTTATCTCTGTAAACGTCGACGAGATACGAAACCGCCTGCAAGGTGAAGAACGAAATACCTATCGGCATAATGAACTTAGGAACGCTCATTCGCACGCCGACATTCATCAGCGCAAGAAGCGAATTGATATTGCCGACGGCAAAGGCCGAATATTTCAGCACAAGCAGGCCGCCGATATGGATAACTGCTGCAATGGCAAGGACAAGACGTGAGCGTGAAGTGAATTTCTTTTTTACTTTTTTCTTTTCCTCACGGTCAAGTCCTTTGATTGCTTCTTTCTTTTTTGCGTTGATTTTTTCAATCCATAGTCCGAAGCCGTAAATCGAAACGGCAGAAAGAATTAGATAGGCAATCAGCTTTCCGCTGATGAGCCAGAAGAAAGCACAGCTTTCAAAAAGCAGAACATATCGGCGCATCTTCTGCGGCGAGAGCCAATAAAGGACAATCGCAATCGGAAGAAAAACGAACATGTATTCAATGCTGAAAAACGACGTCATTCCCGAGGCTCCGCCGGGCATGAGAAACGAGGAAAGTGACATATCGGCTCACCTCATTCCCATGCATCGCCGGGAAAAGCTATTCTGTTTTTTGAAGCAATGCGATTTATCATTTCTGTTTCCTTTGCTTTATGACTTCGTAAGGGGTAAAGTAATTTCAAACACTGCACCGACCTCATTGTGAGCCGTGATGGTGCCCTTATGCAAATTAACTATTTCTCGTGAGAGTGCAAGACCTATGCCTGTGCTGCCCTTTGTTCCCGTATAGAAACGGTCAAAGATATGCGGCAGGTCATCCTCGGCGATTCCGTTGCCGTCGTCGCTGATTTTTACTGTCGCCGACTTCTGATCAACCGTGCATAAAACCACAACTGCGCTGTTGCAATGGCGGATTCCGTTCATCAGAACGTTTACGAAAACTCTCGAAAGCTGATTTTCGTCACAGTGAACCCAGACAGGACTATCGGGGAACATCGGGGTTATTGTTATTTTTTTCTGCTGCTGAATCGGCTCAACCGAACGCATGCAATCGTAAAGAATTTCTCTGAGGTCGGAGGTTGTCATGTTAAGCGGAAGCTGATTTGCGTCAATCTTAGAGATTGAAAGCATCTCGTCAATCATGTGCGCCATTTTGTCGCTCTCACGCATGATAATTTCCGCAGATGACGGAATATCCACAATGCCTGCTTCAATACCCTCGGCATAGCCCTGAATCGCCATGAGCGGCGTTTTCAGCTCATGGGAGGAATTCTGGAAAAATTTATGGTTCGCTTCGTGATAGTCCTCGATTCTGCTGCCGAGCTTATATCCGATAACACTCATAACTGCGACCACAGCGACAAATATCGCCGCAAAAATCCAGTTCAGTGAGCGGACATAATTAACAAGCGGTTGAATGTTGATATACATCACCGTAGACTGGTACGAACCGTCCAGCGAGAAAGAGTCATGATATTTCACAAGAACATAATAACCTTTATCTGTTACAAGAGTCTTGATGTCGCCCTCTTTGAGTGAGCTGAGGCTGTAGTGTGATCTGATCTCATCCTCGGAATTCTGTGCCGAGGAATTGGATTCGGTCTTTTTAGCCAGCGAATCGGAGACCTCGTAGCCTTCGTCAAAGAAATCAATAAAATTGATGTTGCCGCTGAGGAAATAGCCTTCATATTCGTCGTCCGACTCGTCATCATTAGCAAGCATATCAATGTATTCCATCTCGTAGGTCAGCGCATTTCTCGCTTCTTTCTCAAAATGAGACGGAACAATGAGGTTGATTATTCCTACGAATCCTGCGAAAATAACGATAATCGAAAGCCAGATTATACAAAGTATTTTCAGTTTTATATATTTCATTTCTTATCACCGTTAACCTCAATGCGATATCCGAATCCCCACATAGTTTTGACACTGACATTGCTCTCACTCGCCGAAAGCTGCTTTCTGATTCGTCGGAGCGTTTCATCGGTAACTCTTGTTTCGACCTTGGTGTCGTAGCCCCATATCGCATTAAGAAGCTCATCCCTTGAATACGCCTTGTCCGGGTTTTTCATCATATACGAAAGCATTTTCAGCTCAGTCCGTGTGAGCTTAACAGGCTTGCCGTTGCAAAGGATCTCGTTCCTTTGGCTTGAGAAGGTCAAGTCTCCTATACTGATATCCTCCTCGGAAATCTTTGGGCTGTGCTCGCTCTTTTCGTTCATATCCATACGGCGAAGCAGTGAACGAACACGCATAAGAAGCGTCGTCGGCCTGAAGGGCTTGGTGAGATAATCGTCACTGCCGATCGTTATACCGTGAACATAATCATACTCGGAATCCTTGGCTGTGAGAATAATAATAGGCACGCTCGACTCCTCACGCAGCTGTTTGCACAAGGTCAGACCGTCCGTTCCCGGCATCATGATATCAAGAATAACCAAATCGGCAGGCTTCTCATCAAATGCCGCTTTGAGTTCATCGCCCGTTTCAAAGGCGGAAACCTCATATCCGTCGCTTTCAAGGAAGCTCTTGATAAGGTCACGAATATTCTTCTCATCATCGGCAATATAAATCGAATGGCTCATATGCCTCCCCCTTTTCTCATTTAACAATTTAATTATATAACGTTTCTTTTTTGCTTTCACCGAAAAACAACGTCAAATATGTCACAAAAGTGTCATACAGATTATATCACACCGAACGGATTCACTCAACAGTTTTTAAATTTGGCAGGTAAGGGAATTATTTCATTGTTTTTCTGCGCTTACAGCGGCTCGGTCGTTTTTTTCTGACCTCGGTCGATGTAGTCATCGAT
>CALBHM010000273.1 GCA_937892835.1 uncultured Ruminococcus sp.
ATAACTATGCTTATTTTAAGGAGAAAAAGACATGGAACTTAACGAAGCTCTCGGTTTGATAATGAAGGGTATAGAAAGCACAATGAACGATCACGGCTTCAGCGTGGTAATCCCCGAAGGAACCGAAAAGGGTGCTGTTCCCGTTGCCGTAAAGAACGGCAGCTCGATACTCACCTACACAGGTAAAAAAGGCTCGGTAAAGATCGAATTCCTTGAGGGAAAAATTTCTTTGCTCTGCGCTCAGTCGCAGGCGGCGGAGGCTGTTGACGATGACTATAAGAAGGTTACAATGACCCTCTTCAATCCCGACAACGCCGACAGCAAGGATATCAAGTATCTTGTTAATGATTTCTGTGACGGTATAATTGAAGTATACGGCAGCAAGAACAAAGGCTCAAAGAAGCTTCCTCAGCCTGTTTCCAAGGCGGAGGCAAAGAGCGGTGCGGCTTACTATGACCTTAACACACTCGGCAGCAGATTCGTTGTTATCTATCCCGAGCTTAAGGAGGTCTACAGAGCCAACGTTACAAAATACGGCGAATTCCTCGCCGATGATTTCTTCCTCAATTACGGTAACGCAAAGGTTCGTGAGACCGTTCAACGCAACGATCCGACTCAGATGAGAAAGCTCTTTAACATGTTTAACGAGATATACAATGACGGCACAAATCAGACGCAGAGCGTTATAGTTGTAACGATCCTCGGTTCTCTCTATGACGACGAACAGCTGCTCGCAAACTGCGTTGACTATATGGGCGATATGACGCTTTCTGTTATTGAGACAAACAAGCTTCTCAGAAAATCATCCGTAAGGGCAAAGCTGGAGCATCCGCCACTCTACAAGCCCAAGAAGCAAAAAAAATCATTTATGAACAGACTGAACGGAGGTAATTAACCGTGGCAAACGAAGAAAAGAATGAACCTATAATTGCCGTGGCAGAGGTAAGCGGTGAGGAGCTGCTTGACGACGCTATGGACACGGTCGTCACCGAGGAATACGGCGCCGATCAGATACAGGTTCTCGAAGGTCTCGAAGCCGTTCGTAAAAGACCGGGTATGTACATCGGATCGACAGGTCCGAGAGGATTGCATCACCTTGTTTACGAAATTGTCGACAACTCAATCGACGAGGCTCTCGCAGGCGTCTGTACCCACATTGAGGTTGAGATCCTCCCGGGCAATATAATTTCAGTCCGTGATAACGGACGTGGTATTCCTGTTGCAATGCATGAGAAGATGGGAATCCCGACATTGACGGTCGTTCTCACCGTCCTGCACGCAGGCGGTAAGTTCGGCGGCAGCGGTTACAAGGTTTCCGGTGGTCTGCACGGTGTCGGTTCGTCGGTTGTTAACGCTCTTTCGGAGTGGATGGAGGCTGAGGTCTCCCGTGACGGACACGTTCACTACCAGAAATTCTCACGAGGCAATGCCGTTTGTGATATGAAGATCATCGGCGACACAAATGAGACCGGTACACTTATCCGCTTTAAGCCCGACCCCGAGATTTTCACCGAAACGACCGAGTACGATTTCGACGTTCTCGAAAGACGACTTCGTGAATCGGCATTCCTCAACGCAGGACTTTCAATCAAACTGACGGATTCGAGAGATCCCGATAATGTTGTTGAAAAGGTTTACTGCTATGAGGGCGGCCTGTCGAGCTTTGTTGAATACATCAACACAAGCCGTGCACTTACTCCGCTTCACACACCCCCGATTCACATTTCAACGACCGTCGGCGACAAGTACGCCGAGGTTGCAATGGCATATAACGACAGCTACAACGAAATTATTCTTTCGTTCGCAAATAATGTTCACACCATCGACGGCGGTACTCACGAAACAGGTTTCAAAACCGCTTTGACTCGTGTTTTCAACGATTACGGCAGAAAATACGGTATACTCAAGGACAGCGACAAAAAGCTCTCCGGTGAGGACGTTCGTGAGGGACTTTCCGCAGTTATCAGCGTTAAGCTGACCGAGGCTCAGTTCGAAGGTCAGACCAAAGGTAAGCTCGGTAACACGGAAATGACAGGTATAGTTTCGTCGCTTGTTTATGACAAGCTGATGACCTATTTTGAGGAGAATCCGTCCGTCGCCAAGGCAATCTTCTCCAAGGCTCTCGACGCTTCAAGAGCAAGAGAGGCCGCAAGAAAGGCTCGTGACCTTGCACGACGCAAGGGTGCGCTTGAAAGTAACTCGCTCCCCGGCAAGCTCGCCGACTGCACCGAAAAGAGTGCGGACAGCACCGAGCTTTACATCGTCGAGGGAGATTCGGCAGGCGGCTCTGCCAAGGAGGGTCGTGACAGACAGTTCCAGGCTATCCTTCCTCTTTGGGGAAAGATGCTCAACGTTGAAAAGTCACGCCTTGACAAGGTTATTACAAACGAAAAGCTTATCCCGATTGTTACCGCTCTCGGTACGGGTATAGGCGAAGATTTTGATATAAACAAGCTCAGATATGACAAAGTCGTTATTATGGCCGATGCCGATGTCGATGGTGCTCATATCAGAACGCTTCTGCTCACATTCTTCTTCAGATATATGAGACCTTTGCTTGACACGGGTCACGTTTATCTTGCCCAGCCGCCTCTTTTCAAGGTCAGCAAGGGCAAAAAGCACGTTTACGCCTTCTCTGATGAGGAGCGTGACAGACTTACGGAAGAAATGGGCGGCGGATGCGACATTCAGCGATACAAAGGTCTCGGTGAGATGGATCCCATTCAGCTTTGGGAAACAACCATGGATCCGAAAACAAGAATCATGCTCAGAGTTACTCTTGAGGACGCAATGGAGGCTGACGAAACCTTCTCCATTCTCATGGGTGACAAGGTTGAGCCTCGCCGTGATTTCATAGAAAAGAATGCCAAGTACGTTCAGAATCTTGATGTATAAAGGAGGGAAACAGACATGGCTAAGCAGGACGGTTATCATCCGGATGAAAATTTCAAAGAAAATCTGGAGAATACCACTATATATAATGTAGATATCAATAAGGAAGTCAGAAAAGCTTTCCTTGACTATTCAATGTCGGTTATTGTTTCCCGTGCATTGCCCGACGTGCGTGATGGCTTAAAGCCGGTTCACCGCCGTATCCTTTATACAATGTATGAAAACAACCTGACTCCGGACAAGGCCTACCGTAAGTGCGCCGACACAGTCGGTTCCGTTCTCGGTCGCTATCATCCCCACGGTGACGCTTCCGTTTACGACGCAATGGTTCGTCTTGCACAGAATTTCTCAATGAGATACACTCTTGTTGACGGTCACGGTAACTTCGGTTCGATTGACGGCGATCCGCCGGCTGCTTACCGATATACCGAGTCGAGAATGAGCAAAATGGCTCTCAAAATGCTGACCGATATCGACAAGGACACAATAGATTTCACAACAAACTACGATGACAGACTCAAAGAGCCGACAGTTCTTCCCTCCCGTTTCCCGAATATTCTTGTAAACGGTTCAATGGGTATCGCCGTCGGTATGGCTACGAATATTCCGCCGCACAATCTCCGTGAGGTCATTGACGGAATGTGCTGCCTCATCGACAATCCCGACGCTTCGCTCGACGAGCTTATGGAACACATCAAAGGTCCAGATTTCCCGACCTATGGCATTATCATGGGTCGCTCGGGAATGAGAGCGGCTTATGCAACAGGCCGTGGCAAGATCGTTGTCCGTGCCCGCGCAGAAATTGTTGAGAAAAAGAACGGTCGCTTTGAAATTAAAGTCACCGAAATTCCCTATAACGTTAATAAAGCAAGACTTATTGAGAGCATAGCAGACCTTGTTAAGGATAAGAAGATCGAGGGTATCTCGGATATCAACGACTATTCTTCAAAAGCAGGTATGCACATTTCAATCGACCTCAAGCGTGACGCAAATCCGCAGGTCGTTCTCAATCAGCTTTATTCTTACACTCAGCTTCAGACAACGTTCGGCGTAATTCTTCTTGCGATCGTTAACGGTGAGCCGAAGGTCCTTACGCTCAAAGAAATTCTTCAGAATTACATCGACTTCCAGAAAGAGGTTGTCACAAGAAGAACTCAGTACGACCTCAAAAAAGCTCAGGACAGAGCACATATACTCGAAGGACTTCTCACAGCTCTTGATTTTATTGACGAGGTTATCAATATTCTTCGTAATTCAAAGAGTGTCAACGAAGGTAAGGAAGCACTCATGACCCGCTTCGGACTTGACGATGTTCAGGCACAGGCGATAGTTCAGATGCGTCTCGGTCAGTTGACAGGTCTTGAAAGAATTAAGATTGAGGACGAGCTTGCCGAGCTTAAGGCAAAAATTGCAGAATTCCTCGAGCTTCTCGGCGACGAGCATAAGCTTCTCGGACTTGTTAAGGCGGAAGCTATGGAAATTGCCGACAAATACGGTGACGACCGCCGCACGGAGATCATGAACGTTTCCGGCGAGGTTGATATCGAGGATCTTATCCCCGAGGAGACCTGCGTATTTACTCTTACCGATTTCGGCTATATCAAGCGTATTCCGATGTCGGAGTATCAGACACAGCGCAGAGGCGGCAAGGGCATAAAGGGCCTTACAAGACGTGAGGATGATATCGTTAAGACGATGTTCACCGCTTCGACCCATGACCACATTGCATTCTTCACCTCAAAGGGCAGAACGTTCAGGCTTAAGGGCTATGAAATTCCCGAGGGCTCACGAACCAGCAAGGGCATGAATATTGTTAACCTGCTTCCGCTTGAGAACGGAGAGACAATCTCTTCCATGAACTGCGGCAGAGGGGACGATTACAAATATCTTTGCATGTTTACCCGCAACGGTATCATCAAGCGTTCGGCAGTTACCGAGTACGCCAATATTCGCCGCT